>JANMPK010000071.1:0-3261 GCA_031369825.1 Sphingomonadales bacterium | reverse complement strand
TCGCCGCTCAAAACGATGGCAGCACGCGTTCGATCGGCCTCATCAAAGCTGACCTGGTAACCCGATGCAGCCAGTAAAGGCGCCAATATCCGCTGTTCCCACTGGCCATCATTGTTGCTTTCGACAAAGCAGAGAGGTTTGGCACCGGAAGCATTGTGCTGGCTATCTCCGGCCTCGAAATACCGGAAAACGTTGACGAGTTCTACAGCGTCGCCAAAGGCCTTGATCACGCCTTCGTGCAATTCTGGCTGTGTGCTTGGAACGATGTCACCATCAATCGTAAAGATGTCGAGAACATCCTCAACCGCCAGATACTTGCACTGATCGCCATCGGTCAGCCGTAACAACTTCACTAGACCTTGGTCGGGAATTTTTTCCAATTCGCAGATGTCGATCAAGCTATCGCCAATCGCGGCACGCATTTTTCCACCAACATATTTAATTAGTGTCGCGTCGATGTCTTCCATGCGATCAATAACAGACAGGCGAATGGCCCGCTTTATACCGTCAGCTGCCACAAACAAAAGTGCGGATGGTCTTTTGGCCTTTGCTATCTCGGTGTCGGCTGAAAAATCTTGCGTGATGTCGCGTTCATGGACTTCAACCCCGATAGCAGCAGCCAAGCCGCTAGCATCGAGCAACAACATCGGCCTGCCATTGTCGGGTAAGGATGTGCCTGCGTATAGACCGGTTGACATTACCAAAGGCGCGCCAGGCTTCACAACCAGTTCTTCATTATCAATTACTCTGGCGACATCGAGCACGAATGCTGACCCCACTGCGGGACGAATGACAATGAGCGTCCTGCTGGTATCACCGGGTTGTGCAACCATATCTATTTCAAGGACCGATTCCAACGTTGCGTAAGGGTATAATATTCCCCGGATAGACGCGATGGATGCCCCACCCAGATTTTCAATTCTGACCTTAGCGTTTGATGAGGAAATGATTTCGACAACAGAATTACGCGAAATCCCGAAAATATGATCCCCGGCCCGCACAGACAGCCCAGCGATGATCGACAAGGTCAGCGGCAAGCGCAATGTCATTTTAAGACCGTGGCCTTCAAAATTTTCGAGATCAATCGTGCCGCCAATCGCTTGCAAATTGGTTCGGACGACGTCCATGCCAACGCCCCGGCCAGAAATCGAACTGACATGATCAGCCGTCGATAAGCCAGGCGTAAATATTGTTCTAAGCTGTGCCTTCAAAGACATTTTCTGCCAGTCGGAGGCGTTTACGATTTTTGCAGCAATGGCGCGGGCACCTAATTTCTCAACGTTGATGCCACGGCCATCATCAATTATTTCGATCAAAATCTGGTTACCAGATTGCCGTGCGATTATGCGAATTTGCCCGACCGGGTCCTTACCCATCGCGCGCCGTTCTTCGACAGACTCGATCCCGTGATCCGCAGCATTGCGCAATATATGGATCAACGGATCGCGCAAAGCCTCGACCATCTCACGGTCAACTTCCACTTCGCTGCCGTCGATACGCAGGTCAATCTCTTTGCCAAGCTCAACAGTGATGTCGCGCAGCATGCGTGGTAGCGCTGAAAACAAGCGGTCGATATTCTGCATCCGCATCATCCCGACAGCATCGCGCATTTCAGCTACTGACGCCGACAACCGTGAGAATGAATGTTCCAGCTCGCTGTTCGAACCAGTTTTCCGCAACTGCCTAGATACTTCATTGCGGGCAAGCACCATGTCCGATACGCCACTCATCAACTTGTCGAGCAGGTTTAGCGAAATCCGGACAGTGCGCGATTTTGCGCGGGGTCCAAGTTCGTCAAAGTCCAAATCCAGAAATGCCTCTGATGAATCCTTATGGCCACCAGACTGCTCACTGCCCTTTGCGGGAAGAAATGCGAGCATTGCATCGATCAGTTCATCATCATCATCATAGACTGCCCGTCCCGTTTCCAGCGCATCAGTAAGCTCTGAAATGCGGTCTATGACAGCCAGCACAGCTGTTACAAGGTTTGGAGACGCTAAAACATAATCATCACGTGCCCCGCTTAAAAGGTCTTCGGCGGCGTGGCTGAGCCGCAACAAGCGCGGCAGCTCAAGAAAGCCGCAACTGCCCTTCACGGTATGAACAAAACGAAAAACGCTATCAAGCAGCGCACGGTCTTGTGGCGTTCTTTCCCATTGCACCAACTGACTAGTGAGGGCCTCAAGGGTATCGCGCGTTTCTGCGATAAATTCTTCGAGTAAGTCGTCCATATATGCAGCCCCGGATTTTATACGGGTAGCATTGGCAAGATATGGTTAATAAGCTGTTTAAGAGTGAGCGCGAACCTATCCGCCTCGTACCACTGCACCTATAACGAGATGCTCAGCATCAGGTTCAGCGATTTGCACCAACCCCCCACTGCGAAGCGCCAGATTGCGCGCCATCCATGCGGCTGCGGTGCGCGAATCGATCATTGCAGGATCGAGATCCCCAGTCAGCGCATCCCGGATTGCAGCGTCCATTACGATCCTAGGTCCATTGGCACGAATAACAATTTCCTGCTCGCCATCGCGGTTTTCGGCACCAACAAACAAAGTTCCGCCTCGAACCAGAGCGTCATTGGCAAGCAAAACCAGATTAAGCAGAATTTTGACCGCGCGTTTGGGCATGAGGCCAGCAGGAATCGACCATTCCAGAGTTGTTCGACCGCTCGCAGTGACCAATGGCTCGATTACGGCTTTCGCCTCCGCCGGATCAACTTCCGCACCAAAACCGCCCGCAGCACCAAAAGCCAATCGAAAGAATTTGAGCTTGTCTGCCGCCGATTTTGCGCTTTCTGCCAGCAAATCCATGCAGCGCTGCTTCATTTCAGGGTCGTGCTCGTCAGCCAATAATTCGAGTCCGTTGTTCATTGCCCCAACAGGACTCAATAGATCATGGCAGAGCCGCGAACAAAGCAGGCTGGCAAGATCAACTTCGGACTCGGTCATTAAATCAGGGCTTTCAAGCAAATAAGTAAACAGATTGTTCTGCGCTAATGGACGCAGTGGCTTCAGGTTTCAACCCTGCGCGTCATCGTCAACGACAAGCGTAACCGGATTAAAGCGGCCATGAAGCACGCCATCATTGGTTGATTGCCAAGCCGTTATCGTTTCTGCAGCAATAATTAGCCAAAGCCGCCCATCCGCTGTCGCCATTTTCGCGTCAGTGTCAGAAGGTTGGGCAGCGCCATTTGGATGAGAATGGAAATAACCAAGGACAGACAAACCACCGCTCCTCATGTCCTTTTCAGCCGCTATC
>JANMPK010000070.1:0-7755 GCA_031369825.1 Sphingomonadales bacterium | reverse complement strand
CAATTTAGGACAGTTGACAAATAATTTCAAGTGTCCATTATCTTAGCAATTGAAAGCGCGAGGCAGAATTTAGATAGCCAATGCTTCCATAGGAGAAACTGATGCGGTGGAACTATTCACTAGGTTTGATTGCGGCCATCCTGTCTGCAACCATTCCTTTGCAGGGGGCGCTATCGCAGACGGCCAATCGCTTCCCAACGCCGCTGGTGGAAGAACCGATCCCGGCGGTTCTGACCCTGCCGGATACCTATCCGTCTAGCTGGATCATGGTCCATGATTTCAATTTCAATGCGTTGATAGATGGCCGTGGCATCGTTGTTGATACGGCGTCACCTGCGAGCCCGATCAAGGGAATGGTACAGATTGCCCAGTTTGGAAATGTAGTCATTTCCAGCACAAAAAAGGAAATCTACACAGCTGAAACTTATTATTCCCGCCTGACGCGTGGAGAGCGCACTGACGTGATTACCGTTTGGGATAAAGTTACCTTGGCACCAATTACTGAAATTGTTCTTCCAGGCGGGAAGCGCAATCAGCAAGTGACCTATAAAAACACATTCCAGCTCACCAATGGAGAAAAATGGGCGTTGGTTTCCAACTTCACGCCCGCTCAGTCTGTGACTGTCGTCGATCTTGAAGGCCGCAAGATACTCGGCGACATCGACTTACCCGGCTGTTCGATGATCTACCCGACAGGCGAACGCGGGTTCACAACATTCTGCGCGGACGGGACGATGACAACGCTGCAACTTGCAGCAGATGGCAAACTAGCAAAGTCTGTGACCTCACAGGCTGTGCTTGAGATAGACAAGCAACCCCTGTTTGCAATGCCTGCGATGGTTGGCAAGACGGCTTGGTTCGTCTCTTATCACGGGCTGGTGCGTGGCTTTGACCTGTCCGGCCCAGTGGCCCAGTCACTGGGTCAGGGTTTTAGCGTTGGCAAGGCAGAGGGTGGCACGCCTGAATGGCGGCCTGGTGGTTGGCAAGTCATTGCGAGCGACACAGGTGGTAAGCTCTATGTGCTCATGAGCCCGGCAGGCCGCGAAGGAAGCCATAAAGATGGCGGCAGCGAAGTTTGGGTGCTTGACCCAGCGACAAAAGCCCGTGTGGCGCGTATCCCGATAAAGGGAACAGGCGTAAGCATCGAGATCACACGCGAAGCTGCGCCGCGCTTAATCGTTGCCCGCGCTGATTCCGTGATTGACGTCTATGATACGACAACAGGCGCATTCGTGCACAGTCTTGGCAACACCATCGCTTTTAACCCGCAAACGCTTTCGACGATAGACTGATGGCAGAGCTCTCGCTTTTTCTGACGCTGGTACTTTTGATGTCAGCAGCTCACAAAATTTTGGAGCCAGAGCGTCTCACGATTGCGGCTGTCCGGCTGACTGGCGCGCCAGCGTCGCTTGGCCCAGTCGTAAATGTCGGTGTTTCTGCATTGGAAGTTGCGTCTGCCGTGGCGCTGATGTTTGCAGAGGCTCACCCAGTTGGGGCACTTTTGGCGGCACTCATTTGGAGCTGCTATGGTGTGGCGCTCGCACGTCGTTTCGGCACCGCTCTCGATTGCGGATGCAGCTTTGCGTCGCGCGAAAAGCGTATCGACTTCTTGGCTATCGCCCGCGCTTTTGGGTTGGCGCTTCTGGCATTGGCAACGATTGCCATGCCGACAAGTTCACTTTCACTGCTCTCGCCTTTTGCTGCCATTGGCCTTCTTGCCCTCTACATCGCGTTTGGCGAGCTAAGTTCTATCTTCATTCCTGAAAGGAGGGGCCACGCGTGATCACGTCTCAAATTCTACTTTGGATTGCCGTAATCGTGCTAGCTGCGCTAGTCGCCGCGCTCGCGAGGCAAGTCGGTATATTGCACGAACGCATTGCGCCTGCGGGCGCGCTCACTTTGCATCAGAAAGTTAATGTGGGGGATGAGGCGTCGCCGATGATTTTGACGACGCTCGATGGGCAGAGTGTTAATGTTGGTGGAAAGCGGGGCAGTCGCAGTCAGTTGCTCTTTTTTGTCGCGCCTGATTGTCCGATTTGCAAGTCACTGCTGCCAGTGTTCAAATCTTCCGCGCGTGCTGAAAACTCCTGGCTGGATGCAATGCTGATCAGCGATGGCAATGAAGCCGCCCAACGGCGAATGATAACGGAGCATGATCTGGCGGGCATTCCCTTTATTTTGTCCGAGGCGCTTGGTCGATCATTTGGCGTTGCCAAACTGCCTTACGCAGTTTTGCTGGATGAAAAAGGACTGGTTGCATCCTTTGGTCTCGTAAACACGCGAGAGCACCTCGAAAGTTTGTTTGAAGCAAAAGAACGCGGCGTTGCTTCTATTCAGGAATTTCTTGCCGGTCGCGAAAAGGGCGTTTGATCATGGCTGATTGGGATAAACTGACTGAGAAAATGGCACGCGGGGTGGCGCGTGGTACATCGCGGCGTAGCTTGCTTGCTTGGCTTGGCGGCGCCGTAACGGGCGCTGCGGTGTTCCCAGTGCTTCCTGTTTCCCGCGCTTATGCAGCTAGCGGAGCGCACGCAGGATCGCCTGGCCGCCCTCCGGTCTTGTCAGGTAATGATCAAGACCCCGGAGATCGAACGCAATGCGATTATTGGCGCTACTGTGCGATTGACGGTTTTCTGTGCACATGCTGCGGTGGCTCAGTCAGTGCTTGCCCGCCGGGCACAGAAATGTCTCCGATTACCTGGATAGGCACCTGTACCAACCCTGCGGACGGTCGCGCCTACATCATCAGCTACAACGATTGCTGCGGCAAGTCTTCGTGTGGTCAGTGCCTGTGTAATCGCAATGAGGGGGATCGCCCGCCGGTGCGCCCCCAATCCAACAATGACTACAACTGGTGCCTTGGGACCGAGAGCAGCATCTACAACTGTTCGACGGCAGTCTTGATTGGCGTCGCGGTGGAGCCCTCATAGTGCGTATTAATATTCCTGCAGTTGCCATCGTTGGTCTGGTAACTTCCTTGATACTGCTCGTGCCGGCGGCAGCTGCGCCTCAGCCGCAGGATGGCGCAGCGATCTACAGGCGCTGCGCTGCATGCCATTTGGCCAATGGAAATGGTATTCCTGGTGCATTCCCGCCGCTCGCTGCGGATGTTCGAAATTTGTCGCAATCTGCGGCCGGACGCAGATACCTCGCGCTCGTTGTTATTAAAGGGGTTTCGGGGCCGCTGACGGTTGACGGAAAAACCTTCCGGGGTGTTATGCCTGCGCAAGCAGACCTGAACGATGCAGCAGTTGCGACTTTGTTGAACCACGTTGTCACCAAGGTGGCAAAAGGAGGCGGCAAGGCGTTTACAGCCACTGAAATTGGAGCAACACGCGTTGCCGGTGCCAGTCTTAACGCCGCCGCCGTCGGCAAACTGCACGCAGCCGCTGGCGGAAAATGATGCTCCGCGCGCTCTTGTTTGCGCTTGCGGGGCTGACGTTTGTCGGCGCAGCTGTCGCGCGGACTTGGGAACCTCTGCCCGGGGTTATAGACCCGCAGCAGGCGCATATTGATTATATGCTGAAATGCCAGGGTTGCCACCGTCCCGATGGTAGTGGTGACGATGTTTCCAATCCTCCGATGAACGGGAAAGTAGCGCGCTTCCTCTCAGTTTCAGGGGGACGTCAATTTCTAGGGCAGGTGCCCGGCGTCGCCACGGTTGATCTAGACGATGCGCGTCTCGCCAATTTACTAAACTGGACGCTCTATCGCTTCGACCGCGACAATATTCCGGCAGACTTCAAACCCTACTCAGCAGAAGAAATGGCACATTTGAGAAAGACGCCACTGCGCACCGAGCGTTTGAGTGCCCGCGATGCATTGGTCGCCAAAATTGCAAAAAGCAAACATTGAAAGAGAACCAAAAAAGGGGAGGAAAAAGATGAATACCTACGTGCGAAAGAGTCAGAAAACGGCAATGAGTTTAGCGTATCTTTTGCTGGCAAGCACAAGTAACGCCGCGTTAGCGCAGGAGGCGGAGGTCGCAGATGCAAACGAGATTATCGTTACGGCGAACAAACGATCTGAAAATTTGCAGAATGTCTCGATATCCGTATCTGCGGTAACTGGAGACGCGCTTGAAAAGGGCCGAACGACACAAATCGATGAACTGGTTTCCAAGGTGCCAAATCTTCAACTAACATCGACAGTCGGCGACAATACACCTATTTTCGCACTACGCGGCGTGTCGTTGAACGATTACAGCCTTAATCAGTCGGGGCCTGTAGCGACCTATTATGACGAGGTTTATAAGGGCAATTTTGCGCTTCTTGGCATTGCACTGTTCGACCTAGAGCGCGTGGAAGTACTGCGCGGGCCGCAAGGGACTCTCTACGGTAAGAACACTACTGGCGGAGCGGTAAACCTCATTAGCCGTGCGCCAAAGCTGGGCGAGACATCAGGCTATCTGAATGCAGGCTATGGCAATTATAATCGCTTTGACGTGAACGGTGCGTTTAATGTTCCGCTTGGGAAAAATGCTGCGCTACGTGTTGCCGGCACATTTGCAAAGGCTGACGGCTGGTTCGAGAATGTCCTACCGGGTAAATCGGACTTGGGCGGAGTTAGCGAGTATGGTCTTCGTGCAGCTTTGTATGTCGAGCCGTCTGATACGGTCAGATTTACCCTTCGTGGTTCGACCAGTAATCAAAATCCACGCAACTACGGGATCTACGCCGAACCTGCTGCTGTGAATCGTGCAGGCCTGGATGATCGGCAGATAGCAGCGAACGAAACATCAAAACGCCGTGCGCGCACATATTCGCTCGCGCTAACGGGCAATATCGATTTATCGGATTCCTTGACCATAACCAGTATTACTTCGTGGGATAAGGGCAATCTGAACTTCATCGAAGATACCGATGGGCAAGCCATCGCGCTGCTGGAAATCCCTTACACTGACCGGGCAACCCAGTTTGCACAGGACTTGCGTTTAACCAGCGATTTTGACGGTCCATTCAACTTCATCCTGGGCGGCTATTTTAACCGTGAGAAAGTGTTCAATGCATCAACGTTCAAGATCGCTCAGGATGTAGCTAGCGGCGGCGATGTCGATGGTGACGGCTTCGTTACCGACGCAGACTGTGGCGCAACGACAGCCGGTGAAGCATGTCAGTTTGGCAATAGTTTCGACCAAATCAAGAAAAGTTTTGCCGTGTACACCGATGCGAGCTTTGAGTTGTCAGAAACCATCAAACTGCGAGGCGGTCTTCGCTATACGCGGGATACCGGCAAACAGCCCAATTTCATAGCGGAACAAATTGGCCCTTCCGGTGCGGTTCTGGGGGTCACAATTCCCACACCTGCAACCCCGCCCAGTTACAAAATCGGCAATGTGTCAGGAAAGATCGGTCTGGATTTTCAAGTTGCCCAAAACAATTTGTTGTATGCGACCTATAGCCGTGGATTTCGAGCGCCAAGCTTTAATGCGCAGGCTTTCTTCGATCCGGCAGAGATCAATGTTGCCGCCGCAGAAAAAGTCGATTCTTTTGAAGTGGGTTCAAAAAACAAATTTGCAGACCGTGTTATTACACTGAACATGGCCGCATTTTACTACAAATATCGCAATCAGCAGTTTATAAATATCGATCCGGCAACGGCAGCGCAGACTTTGCTTAACATCCCCAAATCGCGTATCTGGGGCGGTGAGGCCGAGCTGACGGCACGGCCTTCGGACCGCTTCACGTTGCGGGGCAGTTTTGGATTTTTGAACGCGAAGATCCAGCGGGGTATCGTGAGCGGCACCAATGTCGCGGGCAACAAACTCACGAACGCGCCTTCAGTGACGGCCAGCGCAGGGTTTGATGCAACATTATACGAAGGATCTGCTGGTCAATTCAGTGCCAGCGCAGATTTGGCTTACACATCGAGCCAATTCTTCGATGTGATCAACACACCGAGACTTCGACAGAATGGCTACGCATTGCTTTCCGGTCATCTAGATTGGTCGTCGGTAAATGAGCGCATTAACGTTTCGGTCTGGGGCAAGAATTTGACCAACAAATTCTACTTCACATCGCGGGTTGATCTGCTCGCCGGGTTCGGGTTCGACTATAATCACGTCGCGGCTCCACGTACCTATGGCATCACTGTCGGCACAAAATTTTAAACGTAATGGCCTTGTCGAATGAGGCGGGGCGAGGAGAGAGAGATGTCTGACTTTAAAATGCTGATCGGTGGCCAGTTGGTAGAGGGCGATCACACGCTTGATGTGATCAACCCTGCCACGGGTGCATCCTTTGCCACCGTTGCTCGCGCATCAGGCGCACAAGCGGATCAGGCGATTGCAGCGGCCAAGGCGGCAGGCCCGTCTTGGGCAGCAACCCCGTTAGAGGATCGGCGCAAGGTGGTTTTAGCGTTGGCCGATGCCATTGCCGCACGTAGCGACGAAATTGCTCGTGTGTTGACGTCTGAACAGGGCAAACCACTGCCGGAAGCACAGGGCGAACTGGCTTGGACCGACGGTTATCTGCGGCATTATTGTACGTTGGACTTACCAGACCGGATTATTCAGGATGACGAGGCTGCCTATATTGCGGTTAAGCACAAGCCGCTCGGTGTGGTCGTCGCTATCATTGCTTGGAACTTCCCACTGCTCGTTGCCTGTTGGAAAATTGGCCCGGCGGTGTTGGCGGGCAATACGATTGTGCTTAAACCTGCGCCAACGACACCGGCAACCGCATTGCTCTTGGGGGAGATTTGCAAGGATATTTTTCCGGCGGGCGTGGTCAACATCATTGCAGATAATAATGACCTTGGCACGCATCTCACATCGCACCCTGACGTCGCCAAAATTGGCTTCACCGGATCAACGGCAACAGGCAAGCGGATCATGGCAAGCGGCGCGGATACGCTGAAGCGCCTCACGCTGGAGCTAGGCGGTAATGATCCCGCGATTATCCTTGAAGACGTCGACGTGAAACAGACCGCGCAGGCGATCTTCAACAATGCCTTCCTCAACAACGGTCAGGTTTGCCTCGCTGTGAAGCGCGCTTATGTCCACAACGATATATACGATGCCATGTGCAGCGAACTTGCAGTGCTGGCCGATGCAGCGATTGTTGATGACGGCAGCAAACAAGGAACGCAGATCGGGCCGATCCAGAACAAGGCGCAATATGAGAAAGTGAAGGGGTTTCTGGAAACGGCCAAGCGAGACGGAACGATTATTGCTGGTGGCGATGTTATGGAACGCGACGGCTATTTCATTCGGCCTACCATTGTCCGGGACGTTACGGACGGCCACCAAATCGTGGACGAGGAGCAATTTGGGCCTATCCTTCCCGTCATCCGCTTTGGCGATGTCGAAGATGTCATCCGCCGTGCCAATAATTCCGAGTCCGGTCTTGGTGGCTCTGTCTGGTCGAAGGACATTGAAAAGGCGACTGTCATCGCTGGACGGATCGAAAGCGGCCAGATGTGGGTGAACCAGCATATCGCGATTGGGCCGCATATTCCAATGGCCGGGTTCAAGGGATCAGGCCTTGGCGTTGAACAATCGGTGGAGGGCTTTGCTGAATATACACAGATTCAAGTGATCAATGTGGCGCGCGGTTGATGGACCTGAGCTATTCGAAGGGCGTCACGGAACCACATCTGCTCGAATATACAATAGGCGAGGCGCTTGATCAGGCTGCAACCAAATGGCCCAACGGGCTGGCGCTTGTTTCGCGGCATCAGGACATTCGGTGGACTTGGACGAAGCTCAATGCCGAAGTGGATCGCATCGCATGCGGTCTGTTGGCCAACGACGTC
>JANMPK010000032.1:0-3163 GCA_031369825.1 Sphingomonadales bacterium | reverse complement strand
CGACATCTACAGCCGCAGGAGCCTCGACCTTGCCAACGCGGGTTATCTTGACGCCGATCAGCTTCTCGATGCTCTCAACCGCTTCTTCGTCGGCTTTGGTGACAAATGTAAATGCCTTGCCCTTTGCCCCCGCGCGCCCGGTGCGACCGATGCGGTGAACATAGTCATCGGGGTGCCAAGGCGCATCGAAATTAAAGACATGGCTGACACCCTTGATATCAAGCCCGCGCGCCGCAACGTCGGATGCTACCAGCAGGTTGATCTCACCCGATTTGAAGGCATCAAGTTCGCGTTGCCGCGTTGCCTGATCAATGTCGCCGTGGATTTCGCCAGAACGAAACCCTTGCTGGCGCAGGCTTTTGTTGAGATCACGAACCGTGGTTTTGCGGTTGCAGAAGATAATGCCGGTGGCGACTTCTTCTTTGCGGAGCAGATCGCGCAAGACATCGCGTTTTTTGGTAGGCGTCACATCGACCAAAAACTGTTCGATATTCAGATTGGACGATGCAGGCCGCGCTACCTCGATATATTTGGGGTTCGACAAAAATTTGTCAGCCAGCTTTTTAATCGGCGGTGGCATCGTTGCCGAGAACAGCAATGTTTGCCGCGTCGCTGGCAATTTGGTGCAGATATGTTCGATGTCGGGGATGAAACCCATATCGAGCATCCGGTCGGCCTCGTCGATCACCAGCAATTCGCAACCATTGAGCAAAATCTTGCCGCGTTCAAACAGGTCCAACAAGCGACCGGGAGTAGCAATCAAAACATCTACGCCCTTTTCCAAAGCCTTGACCTGATCGCCCATCTGCACGCCGCCGATCAGCAGCGCCATAGATAGCTTGTGATATTTGCCGTATTTCTCAAAATTCTCGGCAACCTGCGCCGCGAGTTCGCGCGTTGGTTCGAGGATAAGCGAGCGCGGCATTCTTGCCCGTGCACGGCCATGCGCCAGTATGTCGATCATTGGGAGAACAAATGAAGCGGTCTTACCTGTGCCGGTTTGGGCGATGCCAATGATATCGCGCATCATCAGGACCGACGGGATCGCTTGCGCCTGAATAGGCGTAGGAATGTCATAGCCAGCCTCGGTTACGGCTCGCAATAATTCATCAGACAGGCCGATATCGGCAAAACGCATAGATTTTTTCCGGAAAATAGAGCGCAAGGCGTTCGAAAACGACCCCCTTGCTTGGCGGCGCTTTGACGTTTCGCAGTGCAAATGTCAAGGAAATTGGCGGATCGCAGGCGGCGGCCTATTGCGGAACAAGTAACCTGAATTTGTCGACCTCACACTTTGCTCCGGTTCGCGCATGGAGCAAATCACGGTCAATGCAAAGCTTACCGTCCAAGGGCCGCTCCATATAGGCACCTGCATAAAATTCGCGGGCCAAACAGCCATCGCCCAAATACGCCCGGATCATTACGCCGTCGCGCGTCACGAGATCCAAACTGTCTTTGGGACCGGGGCGCGAACCCACCAACCTGTCCATCAACAGGCATTTACCGACCTTTTGCTCTTTGTAGCGGGTTGAGGTTATTTTTCCGCTGCTGCGATTACCCATGCTGGTCGGCGTAGAGGTTTGGCGCGGCACGCGAATTATCACTCTTTGCTCTACCCGCACTTGGAAGGATTTGTCGTCAAGCCCGATCATTGGCCCGATAAGCCTGCCTGCATTGGTCAAATCAATCTGGCCCCACGCGCTGTGCGATAAGGTCGTTAATCCGACTGCTAATAGCAATAGGCCTAAGGCTGCGCGCAAGAATCGATCCGGTGATATGTTGATGTTTGCAAGGCTTTAGCCGATAGGGTTGAACGGGGCATTAATTGAATGTGCTCATGTTTGTTTCAACCCTGGATTTTGCCTTGCCCCATAATGATGCACTTGCTGAATTGAAGCAGTTGCTGGGACCAAAGGGTTACAGCGATGATCCGCTTAATATTGCACCGTGGCTAACCGACTGGCGGGGTAGATTTACGGGTGCTGCTGCTGCTTTGCTTTCACCTGCAAATACCCTTGAAGTATCTGGCATTGTTAAGATTGCGGTAAAATACCGGCTGGAACTGGTCCCGCAGGGCGGCAATAGCGGCATGGTCGCGGGCGCGACGCCGGACACGAGCGGTGATCAATTGATACTATCGCTGCGCAGAATGAATCAGATACAAAATGTTGACCCCTATAGTGGCATGGTGCGCTGCGAAGCAGGGGTTATCCTGCAGAATCTGCACGAAACCGTTGCCAAAAGCGGTCGCCGTTTTCCGCTGACACTGGGTGGCAAGGGGTCGGCGACCGTCGGCGGACTGATTTCCACCAATGCAGGTGGCACCCAAGTGCTGCGCCACGGCACGATGCGGCAACTGGTTGCAGGTGTAGAGGCCGTGTTGCCCGATGGATCTGTGTTCGACGGCATGACGCCGCTGAAGAAGGATAATCGCGGTTATGACCTGAAACATCTGCTAATCGGTGCAGAGGGAACGATTGGCGTAATCACTAGTGCTATATTGCAAACAGCACCGGCATTGATTGATCGCTGCGTCGTCTGGGTCGGGGTCGAAAGTCCTGAAATCGCATACCGCTTGTTACTGTTCATGCAGGACCGCGCGCGCGACCGCCTTGAAGGTTTTGAAATACTTCCGGATCGTGCGCTTAATGCAGTTTTACGCCATATTGATGGCACGCGCCGACCTCTGGAAGGTGCGCACCGATGGCATGTGTTGATGGAGTTGGTTCAAGACGACTTGACCCAGTCTGCTCCTGACGAATTTGCGACAAGTTTGCTTGCCGAAGCACTGGGTGCAGGCTTAGCAAATGACGCCGCTTTGGCCGCAAGCGAAGCACAGGCCGAGGCTTTCTGGAAAATCCGCGATTCCATCGCCGAGGCTGAACGCGCAGAAGGTCCTGCTTTGCAGCATGATATTAGTGTGCCTGTTGCCGACATGGCCTGCTTCATCGACAATGAATCACCAATAATCGAAGCGCAATATCCCGGCACAAAAACCGTTGCCTTTGGCCATCTTGGTGATGGTAATATCCATTTTCACGTGAAAGCACCAACAGGTATCGACGTTGAAGATTGGTATGCTGGCGATGGCAAGGCAATCACCAGCCACATTTATGATCGTGTCTTGGCATATGGTGGTTCGTTATCCGCAGAGCATGGTATC
>JANMPK010000006.1:0-17230 GCA_031369825.1 Sphingomonadales bacterium | reverse complement strand
TGTCCTGAGCATGTCGAAGGAGGGTTTGCCAAACAGCCGCCTTCAACCTTAAAGCTACAAAGGACACAAACTCACCCTGCGCATGGGTATCTTTTGTAGCTTTAGCGGATATTTTGGTCGCCACATGTGCGTTTCAGGTGAGACTTTAGCGTGACCTTCCGGATACATCCTACCCCTCCAGTCGACACACTCGATTGACGCACCGCACAAATTTGGTGTTTAGAGCCTGCATGACCTCGCACGCCCCCATCACCAACAGCTTTATCTCGCAACGCCTCCGGCTCAATTATGTCGATTGGGGTAATCCGGATGCGCCGCCCTTGTTGCTTGTCCACGGCGGGCGTGACCATGCGCGTAGCTGGGATTGGGTGGCCGAAGAGCTGCGTCATGACTGGCACATCATCGCCCCCGACCTGCGCGGCCACGGCGACAGCGCGTGGTCACCCGATGGCAGTTACGAGATGGCTGGCTTTGTCTATGATCTGGCGCAGTTGATCCACCAGTTGGCTCTGCCGCCGGTTTCAATCATCGCGCATTCGATGGGCGGCAATATCGCCACGCGCTATACCGGGCTATATCCGCAGAATGTGAAGCGGCTAGTGTCGATCGAGGGCCTTGGCCTGTCACCCGCGATGCAGGCCGAGCGCGACGCGCTGGGTATCGGCAACCGCTTCCGCAAATGGATCGACGACAAGCGCGAGGCGGCTGGGCGGACACCGAAACGCTATCCGACAATCGAGGCCGCGTTGGAGCGGATGAAGGCCGAGAATACCTATCTGACCGACGAGCAGGCACGGCATTTGACGGTGCACGGCATCAGCCGGAATGAGGACGGGACGTGGAGCTGGAAGTTCGATAATTACCTCAACATCTGGTCAGCATTTGATATGGCACCCGCAGATTTGCAGGCGATATGGCATACGATCACTTGCCCGGTGTTGATGCTCTACGGCGAGAAGAGCTGGGCCTCCAACCCGGAGAAAGACGGGCGGATCAAACATTTCCCGACGGCGCAGGTGGTCGAATATGAAAATGCCGGGCACTGGCTGCACCACGACCAGTTTGACCGCTTCATGGCTGATGTGAAGGCGTTTCTCTAGCCAATCATGCCTTTGAGTGTCTCCACGCGGTCAGCCTCGTCGGCTGGCTTGTCGCGGCGCAGGCGGGATATACGGGGAAAGCGCATGGCGATGCCCGATTTATGACGCTTGCTTTCGTGGACCGCATCGAACGCGACTTCCAACACTAAGGTTTTCTCGACCTCACGCACCGGGCCGAAGCGCGCCACCGTATTGTTGCGGACGAAACGGTCGAGCCATTTGAGTTCCTCATCGCTGAAGCCCGAATAAGCTTTGCCAACGGGCAGCAACGTGCCGTCCTCGCCCCAGCAGCCGAAGGTGTAGTCGGAGTAATAAGAGGAGCGTTTGCCGCTACCGCGCTGCGCATACATCATGACGCAATCGGCGACCAAAGGCTCGCGTTTCCATTTATACCAAAGGCCGACTTTGCGGCCCGCCAGATACGGCGCATCGCGGCGTTTGAGCATGACGCCCTCGATAGCTGCTTCCCGCGCACTGGCGCGTAGTTCGGCCAGATGGTCGAAGTCGCGCGCTTCGATGATCGCGGACAAATCAAACCGGATGGGATCGAGCTTTGCGGCAAAATTCTCCAGCCTAGTGCGTCGTTGGTGCCACTGCTGTGGGCGCAAATCATCGGTGCCGTCGAACAAAATATCGTATAGCCGGACAAACACCGGATATTCAGCCTGCATCGCGGCGGTAACGGTCTTGCGCCCAAGCCTCTGTTGCAGTGCATTGAAACTCGCCGCCCCCCCGCCCTCTATAGTGCCGCCCTGCAAATCACCGCGCACGAGCAGTTCACCGTCCACGACGCCAATGCCATTGAACGCCGCCGCGATTTCGGGAAAGGCACTGGTGACCTCGTCTCCACCCCGGCTGAACAACCGCGTCTCGCCGCCGGTCGAGGCAATCTGGATGCGGATGCCGTCCCATTTCCATTCCGCTGCGAAGTCGGCCAGATCGACCGAGCCGCCATCCAGTGGATGCGCGAGCATGAAGGGCCGAAAAAATGCACTGTCAGCCGGATCGGGCCGCGCCGACTTGCCCTCGCCCCATGCGAAAAGCTCAGCATAAGGTGGGCGCAGCGCGTGCCATACTTCCTCGACATCATCGACCGATAGGCCAAAGCTTTGTGCAAAGGCGGTCTTTGCCAGTCGCGCCGAAATGCCAACGCGCATCCCGCCTGATGCCAGCTTCAGCAACGCATAGCGACCATTGGCGTCGAGCCGGTCCATCAGCACTGCGAGCAGTGCCGGAGCCGACGCGCGGCTGGTGCTGTTAAGCAGGTCGATCACCTCATTGAGCGTTGGCGCAACCGTATCCGCACCCGCTTGATCACCCCACATCAGCGCCACGGTTTCTGCAGTGTCGCCAACATAATCGCGGCTCATACGGAACAGCATAGGGTCAAACCGCTCCTCCGCCATAGCCCGGATGGCTGCCGACTTGACCGTAGCAATGCTCAACGTCCCGGCCAGCGCGGCCAATGCCCAGCCGCGATCCGGGTCGGGCGTGGCGCGCAGATAATCGGCGATAAGCTTGATCTTTGCATCGCGCGACCGCGTGTAGACCAGCCCATCAACCAAAGCGGCAAAGGCCTGCATTACGCCTCGTCCTCGTCTTCGCGGCCCACCAGATCAAGCGCACGCGCCTTCAACTGGTGCAACTCACACCACCGCCCGAGCGCATCGGTGCGGCCGTGGGTGATCCAAGTTTCGGAGGGGCGCAGTTCGAGCAAGGTGTCGGTTAGCTCATCCCAATCGGCATGGTCGGAAATCACCAGCGGCAGTTCTACATTCCGCTGCCGCGCGCGTTGCCGCACCCGCATCCACCCAGAGGCCATTGCCGTCACAGGGTCAGGCAACCGCCGCGCCCAACGATCATTCAGCGCGGACGGCGGCGCTATGACAATGCCGCCCTTCATCTCGCCTTTTGCCAAACCTGTGGCCAGCACCAGTTCGCCTAGCGGCACATTGTGCGCTTCATATAACTCGCACATCTTCTGCATCGCGCCGTGGATGAAGATTGGCTCGTGATATCCTGCGCCTCGAAGTTCGGCGATTACCCGCTGCGCCTTGCCGAGCGCATAGGCCCCGACCACGACGCAGCCTTCGGGATTGGCCTCCCTCGCGTCGAGCAGTTTGGCAATCTCGTCCTCAATCGGCGGGTGTTTGAACACTGGCAACCCAAAAGTCGCCTCGGTTATCAGCACATCGCATGGCACCGCTTCGAATAATGTGCATGTCGGGTCGGGGCGGCGCTTATAGTCGCCGGTCACCACCACCCGTTCGCCCGCATGTTCGAGCAATATCTGCGCCGACCCCAAGACATGCCCCGCCGGATGAAAACTGATCTTCACCCCGCCGGCTTCAAACCCGTCGCCATACGGCACCGGCGTTCCCATTTCGGTGCCGTACCGCAGCGCCATGATCGCCAGCGTCTCCGGCGTCGCCCAGACTGCACCGTGTCCGCTGCGCGCATGGTCGGCATGGCCGTGGGTCACCAAAGCCCGTTCGGCAGGACGCGACGGGTCGATCCACATATCGGCAGGGCGCACATAAATGCCGTGCGTGTGCGGTTCGATCCAATGTTGGGCTTCGGTGCGGGGAATGACTGAACTCCTGAGGACTAAACCGGATATGGGACGGAAAGTTGCATTCGCCAAGAGTTCGCTCTGGACGTTTCTATATGCGAAACATATAGTGAACATATGGCGCAATTGCAAATCACGGAAAAGCTCGGCATATTGGCTGATGCAGCAAAATATGATGCGTCTTGTGCGTCATCCGGTACGACCAAACGGTCGAGCAGCAAAAGCGGCGGGATCGGATCGACCGAGGGCATGGGGATTTGCCACGCTTATGCGCCCGATGGCCGCTGTATTTCTATGCTCAAGATATTGCTGACCAATAGCTGCATTTTTGATTGCCATTATTGCATCAACCGCAAGAGTTCGAGCGTCAGGAGAGCGCGATTTACGGCCAAGGAGGTCGTCGATCTGACGCTCAGCTTTTACAAACGCAATTATATCGAAGGCTTGTTTTTGTCCTCCGGCATCATTCGAAGTTCGAATTACACAATGGAGCAGATTGTCGAAGTCGCGCGCAGTTTACGCGAAGATCACGATTTTCGCGGCTATATTCATTTAAAAACCATTCCCGATGCCGATCCCGAATTGGTGGAAGCAGCAGGCCGCCATGCCGACCGGTTGTCAATCAATGTCGAGCTGCCGACGCGGGCTGGTTTGGAGCGCCTCGCGCCTGAAAAATCGGAGGCGCGGATTGAAATCGCTATGGGAGGGTTATCTGACTCGATCATCGACAACCGCGACGCCCGCAAAAAATATAAAAGCGCGCCGCATTTTGCGCCTGCCGGGCAATCGACGCAGATGATTGTCGGCGCAGATGCCGCGACCGACAGCGATATCGTGGTCAAGGCAAACAGCCTCTACAGCCGCTTTTCGCTGCGCCGCGTCTATTATTCGGCATTCAGCCCGATTCCGGATGCCAGTGCGGTGCTGCCTCTTAAGCGGCCCCCATTGATGCGCGAGCACCGGCTCTATCAATCCGACTGGTTGATGCGGTTTTACGGCTTTGCCCCCGGAGAAGTTGTGGCCGCTGCAGAAAGCGATGGCAATTTGCCACTTGATATCGACCCAAAGCTCGCATGGGCATTGAAGTTCCGGGATATGTTTCCGCTCGATGTCAACCGTGCGCCGCGCGAAATGCTGCTGCGGGTTCCGGGACTGGGCGTCAAGGCGGTCAATTCAATAATGCGCGCACGGCGTTGGCGGCGTTTGCGGCTGGAGGATGTCGGGCGGCTGACCGTTTCAATTGCCAAAGTGCGCGCTTTTTTAATAGCCGACGGCTGGTCGCCTGGCACGCTGACCGATGCGCAAGATTTGCGTACTTTGATTGCGCCAAAAGTCGAACAGTTCGAGTTGTTCGGTTGATTACCGCGATTTTACCAGCTGAGGATGATTTCGATGCGTGGCGTGAACAGGCACGGCGGCTGGTGCGCGTTGGCGCAAGGCCCGCTGACATCATCTGGCAGGTGGGTGAGCGACAAACCGATTTGTTCGCAGCCGTCGCGCTCGCCACATCGGACCAACTACCCTTTGGGGTATCACGTGCATTTGTCGATCTCGCCAAGACAGTCGTCTGCCATTCGGACCCCGAGCGATTTTCATTACTCTATCAATTGCTCCTCGACCTGCGCGCCAAACGTCGGCGCATGGATGATGCCGCCGACCCGTTGATCCGCAAGCTCGCGATCATGGCCAAAACCGTGCGCCGCGATATCCACAAGATGCGGGCCTTTTTACGTTTTCGCATGATTGAAACCGAAACAGGCGAAATCTATGTCGCGTGGTTTGAACCCGATCATCATATCGAGCGCATCAATGCACGCTTTTTCATTCGCCGTTTTGCCGGGATGCGCTGGTCAATCCTGACGCCCAATATTGCGCTTCACTGGGACGGTGAGACATTACGCGAAGGCCCTGCTGCCCGGCGCGAAGATGCGCCGTCTGATGATGCTGTCGAAGAGCAATGGCGGACCTATTACGCCTCTATATTCAATCCGGCACGGCTGAAGGTAAAGGCGATGCTTTCTGAAATGCCCAAGAAATATTGGCATAACATGCCGGAAACTGCGCTGGTTCCCGGCCTTATTAAAGCAGCGCGGGCGCGCGAGGAAGCGATGCTTCGTAACGATGGGAATTTATAGCTGTAATATGGTTCTAATAAGCCGGTCCGAAGCACCGCCAACATGCACGTCATATTCGCCGGGTTCCAATCGCCAGCAATGCTTCGCCGGGTCGCGCCATTTCAGTGCTTCTAGTGCGATAGTAATGCTAACGGTGACCGTTGCCCCCGCTTCAACGCGAATCCGCTGAAAGCCCTTAAGCAGTTTCGGCTGCCTCTCGGCCACAACGCTTGGAAAGCTGATATAGACCTGAGCGACTTCTTCGGCGGCTATATCGGTCGAATTGGTAATCGAAACTTGGACCTGTATCTGGTCACCAGATACCCTCGCTTTCAATGCACGGTAGCTAAATTGCGCGTAGCTTATACCGTGGCCAAAAGCATAACGCGGTGTCTTTTTCTGTCGGTCGAACAGCGTATAGCCATGCCACATGTCGTAAGTGATGTTGTCAGCATCCTTATCGAAAAACGGATAATCAGTCGCTGACTTTGCAACTGTGAACGGCAATTTGCCCGAGGGTGAAACGTCGCCGAACAACAATCTAGCAAGCGCTGTGCCGCCTTCCATGCCCGAATAAAAAGTCTGGAGGATTGCCCCTGCTTTATCATGCCATTCCTCAACCATGATCGCAGAGCCAGACACGATAACGACAATCAAAGGCTTGCCACTTGCCGCAGCCGTTTCGATCAATGCGATCTGGTCAGACCGCAGTCCCAGATTGTCCCGGTCGCCGCCAATGGTCTGCGCCCTTGCCTGACCACGCAGTTCTTCCGGGACATCAGCACCCAGCGCAATGTCACCGGGAATAAACTCGCCTTCGTCAATCGCGGTATTGCCGACGACAATTACGACCGCGTCAGCAGCATCGGCAGCGGCACGAGCAGTGATCAGATCATCCTCATCGCCTGTCAGTATCTGGTCAGCACTAACTGCACGAGTGAGTCCTTCCAGCGCCGTTACGACATAAGGCGGACGCACTTTGCTCGAACCATTATCGCCGATATTCTCGGCAGCGGCCAGCTTACCCAGCACCGCAAGCTTACCGATCTTGTCCTTCGCTAGCGGTAAAACCGCATCATTCTTTAACAACACAGCTGACTTTTCCGCTGCTTCCAATGCAATCGCCGTATGCTTGGGGCTGGCAACCAGATCCATATGATATTCCGGCAGCGGGTCTTCGGCACAGGCAAAGCGATAATAGACCCGCAAGATGCGTTCGCAGGCGCGGTCCACAATCTCTGGTTCAACCGAACCTTTTTGTGCCGCCTCGATCAACGCAGTTCCGAATACCCGCGGTTCGGGATTTTCGACGTCTAAGCCCGCTGCCGCGCCGTAAACCTGATAAACCCCCATCACCCAATCCGAATGGACAAAGCCATCAAAGCCCCATTCGCAACGCAATATGTCGGTCAGCAGTTCGCGGTGTTGGCCGCAATATTCGCCGTTCATTTTGTTGTAGGCGCTCATCACTGTCGCGCAGCCTGCATCAATTGCGCGTTTGAAGTGGGGCAAATAAACCTCGTGTAAAGCCCGCTCGTCAATCTGGACATCAACCTTGAACCGCGCATTTTCCATCGAGTTCAGTGCATAATGTTTAACCGTCGCTGCAACATTATGGATTTGTATGCCGACGGCCAGCGCCGCACCCATTTCTCCAAGATGATATGTATCTTCCCCGTAAGTTTCTTGCGCGCGCCCCCATGACGGGTGCCGCAATAGGTTGAAGCACACTGCGCCCGACAATGTGCACCCTTGCGCCCGTGCTTCGATGCCCATCACTTCACCGATGCGCTGTTCCAATTCCGGGTCAAAGCTCGCACCCCGCGCCATCGTGCAGGGAAAGCACGTAGACTGCCCGCGTGCTACACCGCGTGGTCCGTCAGTGAAGTAGAAGGGTTCAATCCCCAAACGTTCTATCCCGCCACCGGCACGATAAGGCCGCGCCGCCCAAACGCGATCATCCTCCATATAGGCGGCGAAGAAACCCGCACCCGACATCATCCCGACCTTTTCCTCCAAGGTCGCCTCAGCGAGCACCGCATCAATGGTCGTAATAATTTCGACTTGGGTCATGCCTTTGCGGGGTGCGAATATGCTCATTTTGGTTCTCTCCTCATCCAAGCTTGTTGACTGGGCGGTGCAGAATAACAACGGCTTTTGCTCGTCATAAAAAATTGGTTTACGGCATTTTAACCCTCTTTGGGCAAAGTGCGTCGGTCGAAATAGTTTTCGGCGTGAAATAGCAGGACCAAAAGATGGATAATTTACGCGGATTTGAACCGTTTGGATCGGATCAGGAGCCCGAAGTTCCGGCTTATGCCGCCTTTGAGGAAGAAGATGCCGCAATCGAAGCGCCCCCTGTTGTTTCAGGTGATGAGCGCCGGATGCAGGTCCGCGCCTATAATTTTTGGACAGCACAGCTCCACGACAAAAATTATCCGTGCATCGAAGAACTCGATCCAGAGGGCGAACAGGATTTCCGCGAATTTAGCGTCCTGCTGGATTTTACATCGGGTATCGAAAACCCGTCGATTCCTTTCGTTGGCGAAAAATTGCGCGAAGAATGCGGGCTTAGCGACGATATCACTTATCTTGATCAAGTGCCGCCACGTTCGCTGCTATCGCGTATTACCGACCATTATCTGCAAATAATCGCCAACCGTGCCCCGATTGGTTTCGAGGCAGAATTCGTTAATGATCGCGGCATAGCCATTATGTACCGCGGTATCTTGCTGCCATATTCATCCGACGATGACACTATTGATTTCATTTACGGCGTGATCAACTGGAAAGAAGCCGCAGACAATATTGTAAGCGGCGCGCTTGAGCTTGAAGTAGAACAAGCCCTTGCTGCGGCACCACCACGCACTGAACATGTGCCGGTATGGGCCGATGGTCCGACAACCGGGTATCTGGATGAAGCACCAGAAGCTGATGAACTCATGCTCGGCGAAGATTTTGCCAGCGAAGAACCGCAGCCTGATGAACATTCATCGCTCGCTGATTGGTTACACGCGGCACGGGTCAGTGCAGAGGGCGCGCAAGCCAGTGATGTGCGCAGCCGCGAAGCGCTTTATCAAGCCATTGGCCGTGCCCATGACTTTGCATTGGTTGCACAGCGTAACGCCGCCGATTATGCCGAATTACTGTCCGATGCTGGGTTGGTTGCGCAGGAACGCGCGCCGTTCACACCGATTGTGAAGCTGGTATTTGGTGCAGGCTACGACAAAACCCGCCTGACCGAATTTGCAACCGCACTGCAATATGCTGACCGCAACGCAGTGCCGATGGGCGAGCTTGCCGCTATCCTGTCCGGCCATGAAGGCGGCCTAAAAGGCATCGTCGCCGCTGAACGCCGTGCACGCAAAGTTGCATCTGGCCAGCACGTCGCCGCAACGCCAGCAGATCCACGCCCGCGATTGCGTTCGGCCCGAGTCCGTGATCTCAGCGAATTTGCCGGTAGCGGCGAAGAGTTTGTATTGCTGGTCGCAAGGCGCGAAGCCGATGGCAGTATCGCCATTGTCGGTAGCGTAGAGGGCGATGCGGCTTTGACCGATAAGGCGCTACGCAAAGCCGTCGTTTAATCAACCACACTGCGCTCGGTGCAGCAATTTTTGGTCAGCCAGCACCAGCGCCATCATTGCCTCAACCACAGGTGCGCCGCGGATGCCGACGCAGGGGTCGTGGCGGCCTTTGGTGATTATGTCGGTTGCTTCGCCGTCACGGGTGATGGTTTCAACCGGTGTCAGGATTGACGATGTTGGTTTGAATGCCACGCGGACTACAACCGGTTGACCCGTCGAAATACCACCCGCAACGCCACCACTATTATTCGCTAAAAATTCGGGATGGTTCGAACCTTCCGAAGCTGGTCGCATGCGGTCGGCATTTTCCTCACCACGCAAACGCGCTGCGCTAAACCCTGCTCCGATTTCAACGCCCTTAACCGCATTGATGCTAATCATCGCTGCCGCCAGTTCTGCGTCTAACTTGGCATATAAAGGCGCGCCCCAGCCGGGCGGGACACCTG
This sequence comes from Sphingomonadales bacterium, assembly GCA_031369825.1. Classification (GTDB taxonomy): domain Bacteria; phylum Pseudomonadota; class Alphaproteobacteria; order Sphingomonadales; family Sphingomonadaceae; genus Sphingorhabdus_B. The sequence continues at coordinate 7,414 of JANMPK010000006.1, read as the reverse complement.
TTGCAACACATTCAATCACCGCGCCCAGTGACGACCCGGCTTTGCGCGCTTCGTCGACCATTTTTTCCCAACGCGCGGCGGCCACTTCATCGGGGCAGAAGAACGGATTTTTGTCGATCTGCGCCGCTTCAAAATTATCACGGTTGATCGCATCGCCACCGATTTCAACGACATAGGCCATGATGCTGACGTCGGGTATTACCCCGCGCGCCACCGCGCCCGCCGCAACCCGTGCAGCAGTTTCTCGCGCACTCGATCGCCCGCCACCGCGATAATCGCGGAACCCATATTTAGCATCATAGCTGTAATCGGCGTGGCCGGGGCGATAGGCCTTGGCAACGTCGGAATAATCCTTCGACCGCTGATCGACATTTTCGATCATTAGCGAAATCGGCGTGCCCGTAGTGCGGCCTTCAAAAACGCCGGAAAGAATTTTGACCGCATCCGGTTCCTGCCGCTGCGTCGTAAAGCGCGAGGTGCCTGGGCGGCGCTTGTCAAGAAACGGCTGAATATCCGCCTCAGATAACGGCAATCCGGGAGGGCAGCCGTCAACCACAGCGCCAAGCGCAGGCCCATGCGACTCTCCCCAAGTCGAGAAGCGGAACACGCGGCCAAAGGTGTTAAAGCTCATGTACGCGCGGTCCTGTCCATAAATTCGATGCGGTTCCCAAACGGATCATGCGTAAAAAACCGCTTCCGTCCATTGATATCGCTATCATCTTCAGTCTTATAACCCGCCCTTTCCAGACGCGCACGCAGTTCGTCAAGGCCGCCAGTGCTAAGGGCGACATGGGCTTTCTTCGCGGCATGGAAATTGGCCTCAACACCAAGATGTATTTGGTGGTTAGCCGTAGCAAACCAGCAGCCGCCACGCGCCGCCATATCCATCGGCTTCGGGAGTTCCGTCATTTCCAGAAGATCGCCAAAGAACGCCCGTCCTTGGTCCTCGCCGTCCTTGGGAATGGCAATCTGTACATGATCGATTTCAAGCCCGAACATCATTGGGTTTTATCAATCTTGGCACTTGTCCTAACCGAGCGATAGCGAACCTGCTCCTTGCCAATCCAAGTGCGCGCGGCTCGAAAAACGATCAACGCTACCGCAACCGCCAACACCCGCGCGGCATGCGGATGGCCATATTCCCCGCCAATGCGACCCGCCCAGACAAATGCCCCGATAACGGCACCAAAACCCGCCATTGACACAAACGCGTCCAAGATCGGCGGTAGCCCCTCCCAATAATGACGCGCATGCCAATATCCGTGCAGCCCAACCAACAGGGCGCAGCCAACGAGCAGCACAACGAGCTCGTTGCTGTGCCCGGCAATCATTATGCCAGCCCGATATCAGGTGCGTCTTCCTGCTTCATGCCGACGGTGTGATAGCCGGCATCAACATGATGCGTTTCGCCGGTTACGCCCGCTGCCAAATCGGACAGGAAATAGAGTGCCGATGCGCCAACATCATCAATGGTGACATTGCGCCGCAGCGGCGAGTTAAGCTCGTTCCATTTCATAATGTAGCGGAAATCGCCGATGCCAGACGCTGCCAGCGTCTTGATCGGGCCAGCCGAAATTGCGTTCACACGGATGCCATCGGGACCGACATCATTGGCCAGATATTTGACCGAAGCCTCCAGGGCAGCTTTTGCGACGCCCATTACATTGTAATGCGGCACAACCTTTTCCGCGCCGTAATAGCTTAATGTCAGCATTGACCCGCCGCCCTTTCCGGTTTCCGGATCGAGCGGCGTCATCATCGCCGCTGCGCGTTTGGCAACCGCAGTGAAGCTGTAAACGCTGATGTTCATGGTCATCAGGAAGTCTTCGAGGCTTACATCAAAATATTTGCCGCGCAGCGCCTCTTTATTGGTGAAGCCGATCGCGTGGACCACGAAATCAATCGTTGGCCAGCGCGCGGCGAGCGTATCGAATGCACCGTCAAGTTCGGCCATATCGGACACGTCGCAATCAATCAGAAAATCGCAGCCCAATTGTTCGGCGAGCGGACGGACGCGCTTTGCCATGACTTCGCCCTGATAGCTGAACGCAAGTTCCGCGCCTTCGGCCTGTAACCGTTTTGCAATGCCCCATGCCAGCGACTTGTCGTTCGCCAACCCCATGATAAGGCCGCGTTTTCCAGCCATTAATCCGCTCATATATTCCTCATTCTTCAAATAAATCGGGTTGAAGGGCTTTTAAGCCATTTTCATGCTTGTTGGCCAGCGCTGCGTTCAATTGCGCGCCACTGACCAGACCCAAGCCAATCAGGTAAAAGAAAATCAGCGCAACCATGACACCCGCCAGGCTGCCATAGGTCAGATCATAGTTGCTCACAGTGCCCAAAAACCAAGGTAGAACTGCGGTGCAGCCCAGCCACCACAGGCTGACCAATGCCGCCCCGGGCCATTTCGGGAATACGCGACTACGATATTTGCGCGGTGTCAGGCTGCGGAACACGATATATATTGCTGCGAACAATATCAGGAACGGTACAATCCGGCCCCATGCGAAATATCCGGCGACATTTTGCGCCGCCGGAATGAAACGGTAAACCAATTCCTGAATTGCCGTGACAAGCACCTGCGCGCTGAATGCGACCATCGCCAAAAATACCGATAATACGATGGTGGCAAATGACCCCAACCGATATTGCCAGAAATGAAGATGTGGTTCCGTGCCGTAAGCGCGGTGCAATATGTCACGGAAGGTTTCGATAAGGCTGGCGGTGGTCCAAAGACTGACTACGGCGCCAAACCAGAGCAACGGCCCTGACCGCGCGGTCATAGCGCTTTCGACCGGGCCGCGCAAAGCCTCTGCAACGCTGGGCGGAACCGTTTGGAAAAAGGCGTTTATCAACGCGAGCCCTGACTGAGTTTGACCGAATGCTCCGGCAATCGCGGCCGCGACGATGCAGAATGAAAACAGCACGACGAGCGATAGATAGGCAAAATTACCCGCGTGGACGAAGCCTTCGCTGTATACGCCGACCGACATACGTTTCACTACTTCCCAAGATTGGTGAAACTTACCCAGATGTTCGAACCAGCTAGCCTCGCTTACTTCAGCCTCTTCGACGACTGGCAGAACTGCACGCGCCTCTGGAGAAAGAGGGGAGTGTTCAGACATTCAGTTCGGCACGGACGGTCGAATCTTCGGCGAGTATATTAGCAAGCTTTGCCAGCGCATCGGCGTCGGCCGGCAAATGGATCATCAAGGTCACCAATTGGTCGCCGCGCTCGCTGCTTTTGCCGGTAAAACCCCGCCCCTTTATCCGCATGGTCGCGCCCGAATTGGTTTTTGGGGGTACGGTCAACATCACCGCGCCGTCAACAGTCGGCACCTTCACCTTGCCACCACTTATGGCTTCTTTGAGGCTAATCGGCAGGTCGATACGGATATGGTCACCGTCGCGGACAAAATGCGGATGCTTGCCGATTTTCAGCGTCACCATCGCATCGCCATTACCGCCGGGGCCAGGCTGACCTTTGCCGGGGATGCGGATTTGCTGACCGGCGACCACGCCTTTGGGCAATTTGAATTCGACGGTCTTGCCATCACCCAAGACGATGCGCTGCGGCGACAACGTCGCGGCGTCGGTAAACGACACCAGATGCGAATAGGCAATATTCGCTCCCTTGGGCGGAGGCCCTTGTTGCGGACGTGGACCAGGCCGTTGCTGTGCGCCGCCGCCACCGAAGAGCCCATCGAAAATGTCACCCAGATCTATACCGCCAGCGCCACCGAAATCGAAGTTTGCACCGCCGGGGCCTGCGCCGCCACCGAAACCGCCGCCGCCAAAGCCTCGCGGCTGGCCGTTCTCGTCAATTTCACCGCGATCATATTGCCCGCGCTTCTTGGCGTCAGACAGTAGGTCATAGGCCCGCGTTACGTTGCTGAATTTATCCGCTGCGTTGGGATCATCCGGGTGCTTGTCGGGATGCAGCTCCTTGGCGAGCTTGCGATAGGCGCCCTTAACCACCTTCTCGTCCGCGCCTTTGGAAACACCCAATATGGAATATGGATCAGCCATTTCGGTCCCTGTATTACTTCTCTATTACTCTAAATCGGCATTGCACCCAGTATGTCAACTCGGGACCGTCGCATTTTCAAGTTTCGCACCGATAAATTGCCGCAAAATCAGATAGAGGGCCAATCCTAACGGCCCGACCATCAGAATGAAGAGCAACACAGGCACCTGAATAATCCGGCTGATCCCGCGCCGATCCGCATTGCGCGCGGCCCAGATGCCAACAAACTGGTCAAATGCCAGATAGTGTATCCAACCAATTGTGGCACCACCGGGCGCATCGAATATGGCCATCACCCCGGCCAATGTCGTGAAATCAGGACTTGGCCCACCCGCCGGACCACCGTCTTCGATTAATCCTGCCATCAAAGGCACGATAAGTCCCGCATAGGTCAGCGCCAAAACACCACAACCTGCATAAAAGAGATAAGGCACGATCTGCTCACGCTTTGGCGCAAAGGCCAGCACCACCCAACACAATAATGCCCAGCGGTTGGCCCATTCAAAAATCTGCTCCCAAGGCATAAATATCCCTTCCCTCTTTTATCGACGCGCAGTCTAGCCTATCGCCGCCATATGGAAAGACCCGATCCCTTTGTGTTGTTTGACGAATGGTTTGCCGAGGCGCAGGCGAGCGAACCCAATGACCCCAATGCGATGGCATTGGCGACCGTTGATCCGGGCGGCCTTCCTTCTTCGCGGATGGTGCTGCTAAAAGGCCACGGCGCAGATATTGGTGGCTTTATTTTCTACACCAATCTCGAAGGGCGCAAATCAAAAGAACTGGCGGGGAACCCCAATGCGGCGTTGCTGTTCCATTGGAAATCGCTGAGACGGCAGATCCGCATCGAGGGTGCGGTGACCCGTGTCGATGATACCACTGCCGACGATTATTTCGCCACCCGCTCACGCAATTCACAACTCGGGGCATGGGCATCCGACCAGTCACGGCCACTCGACAGCCGTGCGACATTCGAGGCGCGCTTTGCCGCCGAGGAAACCCGCTTTGCTGACAAAGAGGTGACCCGCCCACCGCATTGGTCTGGCTGGTTGGTAACGCCTGCTAAAATCGAATTCTGGCAAGACCGCGAATTCCGGCTACACGAACGCTGGCAATACGTCCGCGACAGCAACGGATGGACGACGGGGATGCTTTATCCATGAGGAAAAACTGATGGGTCTGGGCCACAATCATCACCATGAAGCGCACGGCAACCTGACCGCAAAGGCCGCAATCGCAAGCGTCAGCATGGCTCTGTTCCTGCTCGCGTTGAAAATCTACGCGGCAGCGGAGACGGGTTCGGTCGCGCTGCTCGGTTCGCTTGCCGACACTGCGTTCGATGTGCTGGCCTCTTTGCTGACATTGTTCAGCGTGCGCTATGCCGCGCGCCCTGCCGATGACGATCACCGTTTCGGCCACGGCAAGGCGGAGTCATTGTCGGCGCTTATTCAGGTTATGTTGATCGTGGTGTCGGCGAGCCTCATTGGCTGGCGGGCGATTGTCCGGCTGGGATCGGGTCAGCAAACCGAACATCCCGAATATGGCATCGGGGTTTCAGTTATTGCCATCGTCGCAACGCTCGGCCTGCTGGCCTATCAGCGGCAGGTAGTCAAAAAGACCGGATCGGTCGCGATTCATGCCGATCATGTACATTATCAAAGCGACCTTCTGCTCAACATCGCGGTCATTATCGCGATCATATTGGACACGATATTGGGTGTTCGCGGCGCAGACCCGCTGTTTGGCATTGGCATTGCGCTGTGGCTGCTTTGGGGGGCTTACAAAGCTGCGCAGATGGCGCTCGACCATCTATTGGACCGTGAATGGCCTGCCGAAAAACGCGACCGTTTTCTGGCTGTTGCCAACCGTCATCCCGAAATGAACACGATCCACGATGTCCGCACACGGTCGAGCGGAATGCACGATTTCGTGCAGTTTCACGTCTGGTTCGACCCGAACAAAACGCTTGGCGAGGTGCACGCGATCATGGACGAGGTCGAGGACGAGTTAGCCCGCGAATTCCCGGGCGTCGAAGTACTCATCCACCCCGAACCCGACAATCACACCCACGGCCACCATCACGAGCACGAGAAGCCATGACTGACCTGCCTTATTATCATGTCGACGCCTTTGCAGACCGACCATTTACGGGCAATCAGGCCGCCGTGATGCCGCTGCAGGCCTGGATGGAAGATTCGGTGCTTCAGGCGATTGGCGAAGAAAACAATTTTGCGGAAACCGCCTTCATCGTGCCAGACCAAAGCGGCGAGGCAGATTACGAACTGCGCTGGTTCACGCCCACGGTCGAGGTCCGCATGTGCGGCCATGCGACACTCGCAAGCGGGCACGTCGTGCTCAGCCAAAATCCCGATATGGACCGCGTAACCTTCCGCACGCGCAAGGTTGGCGTGCTTGAGGTTCGGCGGGACGGTGATGGCTATGCACTGGCATTACCCACAATCCCGTCTGAACCGATGGAATTTGCCGCAGCCGCAGCCGCAATTGGCGGCAGCCCAACCCACATTCGCGGCAACCCCGACCAATATTATCTGCTGCGATATCAAAACGCCGCCGAAATCATCGCGCTAAAGCCCGATATGAAAGCGCTCGCGCCATTGGGCAACGACCTGTTCGTCGCAACGGCACCCGGCACCGAAACCGACATTATTAGCCGCGTATTCGTGCCAGGTGCTGGTATCGACGAAGACGCAGTGACCGGCAGCGCCCATGCCTTGCTCGCACCCTATTGGGCCGCAGAGCTTGGACGTGATGATTTCACCGCCTATCAGGCATCGACTCGCGGCGGTTATCTCGGCTGTAGGCTGGAGGGCGACAAAGTCTGGCTGTCCGGCAAATGCGTGACCGTTGTTGAGGGTACATTCTACTTGTAATGTAGGATTTGATTTGGGATCTTCGCGTCCGCTCTTTGAAATTCTTGGATTCCGGACTTCGCCGAAAGGTCGATTTGACTGTGAACTTGCTCAGATTTTAGCCAGTTTCGGGGTAGTCACAGGTGAGACCTTATTGTGACTTTTTGTGCATTTACCCTTATCCAGCGACAATAGAAAAGGGGCGCAACTTTCGTCACGCCCCGACCCCATTTCACTGTGAACTTACCGGGTTTTCTGCGGGTTTCAGGCAACCGTCGCTTTGTTGATCTTACCCGGGTTCGCAGGCGGTTCGCCTTTAGGCAGCGCGTCGACATGTTCCATGCCGCTGATCACATTGCCCCATGCGGTATATTGGTTGTCGAGAAAGCTGGCGTCGTCGAAACAGATGAAGAACTGGCTATTCGCGCTGTTCGGGCTCGATGAACGCGCCATCGAACACACGCCGCGGACATGCGGTTCGCTGTTGAATTCCTGCGCGAGATCGGGCTTTTTC
>JANMPK010000488.1:0-10038 GCA_031369825.1 Sphingomonadales bacterium | reverse complement strand
GACCAATGAATATTGGCCGAGTGATAGAGCTTCCATGTCTTACCCTTCGTATAATCTCGATATTGATTAATGGTAGCGCACAGATAAGCTTTACGGGAATGGCAACAACCTACCCGTTATACCATGTTTTGCCGATATTGCCGGAGCCGCGCTTTTCGCCAAAAGACCGCATTGAATAGCGACATATATCCGGCCGCTAATGTAAAAGGAGACAATGACAGTGGTCGTTTTAGACCGTGCCAACGAGCGTCTTGACGCTTTGATTGCCAATAGCCCGATAGCGTCGGTGATTAGCGATCCACGGCAACGGGATAATCCCATCATTGCGTGCAACCCCGCGTTTATCGAATTGACGGGTTACCGCGAGGAGGAGATTATCGGGCGTAACTGCAAGTTTCTGGCCGGTCCCGTTACCGAGCCTTGGCTGACCGAAGCCATTCGCAATGGAGTGCAGCGCCACTCCCCCGTGCTCGTCGAAATACTGAATTACAAACGAGACGGCACGCCGTTTCGCAATGCGGTTCTTGTTGCACCGATGTTCGATGAAGACGGCGACCTCGAGTTTTTCCTAGGCTCGCAAGTTGAGCTTGAACCTGACGCGCCTGCGACCAATGCCAACCGGCGAATGAAGGCCGCGATGGCGGTAAAAGCCCTGACGCGTCGACAGCGTGAGGTGCTGGCGGAAATGGCATTAGGCTATCTGAATAAGCAAATCGCCCACACGCTCGGTTTAAGCGAACAGACCGTCAAAATGCACCGTGCGTTGTTGATGGACCGGCTGGGTGCGACGACGACCGCAGATGCAATCCGCATTGCTGTCGAGGCTGGGCTATAAAAAATGGCCCGGCAGTTCCCCAACCGCCGGGCCTTCAGATACTAATTTAATACGCGAAATCAGTAGCTGTAATACATATCAAATTCGACCGGGCTTGGCGCCATTTCCCAGCGATATACTTCAGGCCATTTCAGCTCGATATAGGCATCGATCTGGTCCTGAGTGAATACGCCGCCCCTCAACAGGAAGTCTTGGTCGGCGATCAGGCTTTCCAGGGCCTCACGAAGCGAACCACAGACGGTTGGAACCTGTGCGAGCTCTGCGGGTGGCAGATCATAAAGGTTCTTGTCCATCGCTTCGCCCGGATGGATCTTGTTCTGGATGCCGTCGATACCCGCCATCAGCAATGCCGATGTCGCAAGATATGAGTTGGCCAGCGGATCGGGGAAGCGGAACTCGACGCGCTTCGCCTTTTCGCCCGCACCATAAGGGATACGGCACGACGCTGAACGGTTGCGCGCCGAATAAGCGAGCAATACAGGCGCTTCAAAACCGGGCACCAGCCGCTTATAGCTGTTGGTGGTCGGGTTGGTGAAGGCGTTGAGCGCCTTGGCATGTTTGATAACGCCGCCGATGAAATACAGGCAGGTGTCCGACAGACCGGCATAGCCGTTACCGGCAAAGGTGTTCTTGCCCTTGTTCCAGATCGACATATGCGTGTGCATACCCGAACCATTGTCGTCCTTGATCGGCTTCGGCATGAAGGTTGCGGTTTTGCCGTAGGCGTGAGCCACCATCTTCACGACATATTTGTAAATCTGGATACGGTCGCAGGTTTCAACCAGCTTGCCAAAGGTCAGGCCAAGTTCGTGCTGGCTGGCGGCAACTTCGTGGTGATGTTTGTCCATGGGTAGACCCATTTCCATCAGCGTCGCTACCATTTCGGCACGAATGTCGGTGGTGACATCGACCGGACCAACCGGGAAATATCCACCCTTGGCACGCGGACGGTGGCCCATGTTGCCCGATTCATACTTGGTGCCGCTGTTGGTTGGCAACTCAACATCGTCCAGTCGAAACGAGCTACCTGCATAGCTGTTGTCGAACTCGACACTGTCGAACATGAAGAATTCAGGCTCCGGCCCGACATAGATAGTATCGCCAAGGCCGGTGGATTGCAGATAAGTTTCGGCGCGCTTTGCGGTCGAACGCGGGTCGCGTGAATAGAGCGAGCCATCCTCAGGCTCGACGATGTCGCAAAACAATATCAACATAGGCGTCGCGCTGAACGGATCAATATAGACTGCGTCCAGATCTGGTTTCAGAATCATGTCGGATTCGTTGATTTCTTTCCAGCCCTCGATCGAAGAGCCGTCGAACATCAGGCCGTCTTCCAACTCGGTCTCGCCGATAACGGCGGAGCACATCGTTAAATGGTGCCAAGCGCCTTTGGGGTCGGTGAAGCGGACATCGACCCACTCGATTTCCTCGTCCTTGATACGTTTGATAATATCCTTGGCACTATTACCCATGCTGCTTTCCTTCTGTGGCTTGTCTTTTTTTGATGGTTTGGATTTGTATTTAGACGGCATCGTTATCACGCTCCCCGGTGCGGATGCGCAGAGCTGTTTCGACAGGGATAACAAAGATTTTGCCGTCGCCTATGCGACCGGTTTGGGCGGCTGCGGCAATCGCTTCGACCACGCGGTCTGCGAGCGCGTCTTCGACGACAACTTCGAGCTTCACTTTGGGCAGGAAGTCGACGACATATTCAGCACCGCGATAGAGCTCGGTATGACCCTTCTGGCGGCCAAAGCCTTTTGCTTCGGTCACTGTAATGCCAGACACGCCGACCTCATGCAGCGCTACTTTAACTTCGTCGAGTTTGAACGGCTTGATGATCGCTTCGATCTTTTTCATTTCATTCCCCTAGATGGCGCACATATGGCAAATGCTCCGCGCGCGCGGATTATGAGTGATGCTTATCAAGTATCGTGCCAGTTTCGGAGCACGGTTTCGCGCGATTTCTGATTCAAATCAGCCATTTCACCTGCCTAAAAAATAGGCAGGTGCCAGATTCATGGGCAGCAAAACGGTGATTTTACTTGGCCGCCTTTGCCGGACCTGCCAAAGCCGCATCGTTCGCCTTGGCGTAATGTGCGCGGCTGATTGCATAGGCGCGCATCTGTTCGGCTTCTTGCGGACTTAGTACCTGCGCAAAGCTGACCATGCCATTGCCTTTTAATACGCCGTCTATGACGACAGATTTCCAAGTCGTAGCATCGGCGATGGCGCCGGATTTGCGCAAGTCAGGCAGCACGCCATTGCCTACTGCTCCCGGGCCGTGGCAGACGAGGCAATAACGCTGGAAGTTCGACAGACCCGACGCGATATCGGCTGGCGTGCCGGTCTGTGTTGGCGGTTCCCAGACATAAGGTGGCGTCGCGGGCAAGGCGGGCAGGGTGGCCTTGCCGCCGAGTTTCAGGACGATCAGACGCGGGATATTGGGCACGGCGGAACTCGCCGACCCAGCATAGCCCGAAACCAGCGGAAACGCACCACCCTTACTGGTCAGGAAGGCGACATATTGCTCGCCATCGACGGTGTAGGTCGATGCACCCGACAGCACGCCTGATTGCACATCAATGCTGGTCAAAAGCTTACCGCTATCGGCGGCGTAGGCGTTGAATTTGCCCATTGCGTCACCCTGAAATAACAGGTTTCCGGCTGTTGTCATTGTGCCGCCATTCCACGGTGCGGGTTGATTGACGGTCCATTTGGCTTTGCCGGTGCGCGGGTCAAACGCGACCAGTCTGCCGGTCGTGGCTGCTTTGACCGCCTTCACGAAATTTATGTCATCGGGCAGATCCGCCGTCACCATCGCGCCGCCGACATTGAAGCCGAGAGGCTTACGCTCCATTTCGTTGGGCGCGATTGGCGGCATATAGGCGCCGCCAATTTGTTGCGCCGGAATATAGACCAGACCGGTCACTGGATTATAGCTCATAGGGTGCCAGTTATGCGCGCCTAGCGCAGACGGGTTGGCCATGTAGAGCTTACCGGTTTTCTCGTAGCGGCTTTCCGGATTTTCGATCGGGCGGCTTGTTGCCATATCATAGCCGGTCGCCCATGTGATGCCGTCGATAAATGGATTTGCGGCAAGCATCTTGCCGCTCATCCGGTCGATAGTGAAGAAAAAGCCGTTCTTCGGCGCGTGGTATATGACCTTGATATCTTTGCCGTCGCGTTTTTCATTGGCAAGGATGATTGGCTGGGTCGCAGTATAATCCCATGTTTCGGCAGGGGTTTCCTGATAATGCCAGACATATTTGCCGGTGTCGGGCTTCAGCGCGACGATCGACGACAGAAACAGATTATCGCCCTCGCCATTCGACCGGATGCCGTGATTCCACGGGTTGCCGTTACCGACTCCGATATACAACTGGTCGAGTTCGGCGTCATAGACAATCGCATCCCAAACCGTGCCGCCGCCACCGCTTTCGCGCCAGTCGCCCTTTTTGGGTTCGGCGCTCCAGGTCTTCGATGCGGTTTTCAATATTTCGTCACTGGCGGCACCGTCGGGTTCGCCCTTCGGGTTCGGCACCGTATAGAACCGCCAGGCCTGCTTGCCGGTGGCGGCATTATAGGCGGTGATATAGCCACGAGCGCCAAATTCTGCGCCGCCGTTGCCGATGATAACAAGATCTTTGACCACGCGTGGGACGCCGGTGATCGTGCCATTCGATTCGAGATCGAGCGTCTGCGCGCTCCACAATTGCTTGCCGGTTGAAGCGTCTAGCGAAATCAGGCGGCCATCAATTGTCCCGACAAACAATTGTCCTTTCCAAAATGCTACGCCGCGATTGACGACGTCGCAGCAGGCTTTAACGCCGCGCGCCTTGTCGACTTCGGGGTCAAAACTCCACGAAGGCTTGCCGGTTTTGGCATCATAGGCAAACACCTTGGACCAAGCGGTAGAGATGAACATCGTGCCATCCACCACAACAGGCGTCGCCTCCTGTCCGCGCGCATCGGGGAGGTCGGCAAACCAGGCGAGCCCCAAGTCTTTGACGTTGTCAGCGTTGATCTGTGTAAGCGGGCTATGGCGCTGCTCGTTATAGTTGAACCCGGTCATCGCCCAATTCGAGCCATCGCCACCGGTTTTGAGATAATCGCCGTTGATGGCGGCAAAGGCCGGGTCGGCTTCTATGTTGCCTGCTTTCTTGCATCCACCAACCAGCAACGAAGCACCAGCCGCTGCAGCGACCAGCCATAGCTTGATATTCATAAACCTCTCCTCAATTCGGGAAGCTATGTCGCAAAGTGGATGAGGTCCAGCATAAATTTAGCCGCGTAATTAAACTATGGCTTTGATTGCCACTTCCATCTGGCTTGCTGCATTCTCATAGACGCGCTGGCGCAGGTTGAAGACAATTTGTTCGGGTGCGGTATCGGGCGTGCCGCCCTTGTATGGTGGGGCAGGATCATATTCCAGCGCCAGCTGGATCGTACGTGCACTGTCTTCACCGGATATCATGGCGATCAGCTCAAGTGCAAAATCAATACCCGAAGTAACCCCGCCCGCTGTGACCAGATTGCCATCACGGACAACCCGCGCGTCTTGATGTGTTGCGCCAAACAAAGATAATAAATGCGTGTAGGCCCAGTGACAGGTCGCGCGCTTGCCTTGCAATAGACCTGCGGCACCTAGAATGAAGGCACCGGTGCATACACTCGTCATCCACTGCGCAGTCGCGCCTTGGTGCGCCACAAAATCCACGATGGCGATATCGCCAATTGCTTCGCGTACACCGTGTCCGCCGGGAACGCAGATGATGTCCGCCTGCGGACAGTCAGCAAAGCTGGTAGTTGGCAGAATCGAAAAGCCGCAATCGGTAGTTACAGCGTCGCCGTTGTTCGAGACGACAAAAACTTTAGCGCCCGGCATCCGCGACAGGAACTGTACCGGCCCGGTAAAATCAAGCTGGGTCACGTTATCAAATAATGGAAAAACGATGTTGATCGCTTCGGTCATGGCCAATCTCCTTGGTTACAAGTGAATGGCCCAGACGAACGGCACTGTTTGGGAAAACTCCCTTATCCGCTCCCCGATGGTCACCCATCTCGAATCGCCAGTTACGGATGCGTCAAACTAACCCTGCGTCGCGCAAAAGAAAAGGGCCGCCGGATTGCTCCGACGACCCAGCGTCCCGGGAGGGGTTAGGACGCTTACCAGTAAAAGCCGCGATAGGCTCTAATCACACGGCCCGTCCGGGTGTTGACCAGCAGCACGTCATTATAGTGACGAACATAGGTCTGGTAACGACCGGGCTGTTGAAGGCGGTAGTTCGCGTAATTGTTCACCCGGTAGCGTGGCGCGTAATAGCTGGCACCAATGCTAACGCCTGTGTTGAAGGTGCGATAACGGAATGGTGCGTTGAAGCGGCTTCCGCGAAATACGTTGCGGTTGCTCTGGCGATAATCGCGCCAGTCCTCACGGTATTCCTGACGGGCGTCGCGCACATCGCGGCGTTCCTCGCGGACATCGCTGCGATCACCGTAGCGCTTCGCATCGCGGAGATCACGTTGTTCTTCACGAACATCCTGACGGTCACGCTGCAATTCGCGCGTCTGGGCCTGCACCGCCATCGGGGAGAGTGTGGCGGCGACAGCGGCGACTGTTATCAAAAATCTCTTCTTCATTGTCTGTCTCCTTGAACAAAACAAACACATTGCTGCATCTGTTGTTCCCTTTTTAGGAGGCTGACCTTGAACGCGCGGAAAACAACACGTTCAGAAACAAGACATTAGTGTCGCAAATTGTATCAGATGACGTCGGTCGAAGCCGGATGATTTGTATACCCGATACTCCGACCGCTCGTTCACATACTCATTTCTTGGCAGGCGTCACCGATACGGTTTCGCCGGTCGAGCTTGTCGATGAAAAGCTCCCGTCGGCTGCCGGTTTGGTCGATGTCCAGCAAATTTCGGCTTCGTCGCCGTCGGCATCAAAGCACTCTTTGCCATCCTTCATGGCAAACTTGCCTTTGGCTTCCTTGCCGTCCGGAGCGGTGTTAGAATAGGTGCCATCGGCGTTTATTGTGGTCTTGGCCATCTTTCCGTCGGCCATCTTGACGTCATAGTCGCCAACGAACGATGCCGAGTCGGTCACCGCAGGCGCAGCAGATTCGACCGGAGCTGCCTCGACTTCCGCTGCCTTTTCAGCTTGTTGCGAGCACCCGGCCAAAGCGGCAATTGCCGCAATCATGACTAGTTTCTTCATCATTTCTCTCCCTCTGGTTGCGACCAAGGGAGGCTATGCCGGCGAACCGGCTATGGCAATGTCAATGTGAAGCTTCTGGATGTCTGGATCAGATCAGCTCAATCGCCAGCGCTGTGCCTTCGCCGCCGCCGATGCACAGCGATGCAACGCCGCGTTTCTTGCCGTGGCGTTGCAGTGCGGCGATCAGCGTGGTGATGATCCGCGCGCCCGATGCGCCGATTGGGTGACCCAATGCCGTCGCGCCACCATGCACGTTGATCTTGTCATGCGGGATGCCGAGGTCGTGCATTGCAAACATGGCGACGCAAGCAAAGGCTTCATTGACTTCGAACAGGTCGACATCGCCAACCGACCAGCCAGCCTTGGCCAGACATTTGGTAATCGCACCAACAGGGGCAGTGGTGAATGCCGATGGTTCCTGCGCATGGGCTGCATGGGCGACGATGCGCGCAACGGGTGTGTGGCCTTTGGCATCTGCAACCGACTGACGGGTAAGGACAAGCGCTGCTGCACCGTCAGAAATGGAAGAACTGGTGGCTGCCGTAATCGTGCCATCTTTAGCGAAGGCAGGGCGCAGGCCGGGTATTTTGTCGGGCAGGCCCTTGCCGGGCGCTTCATCGGTATCGACAACTACGTCGCCTTTACGCGTGGCGACTGTCACTGCGACAATCTCGTTCTTAAACGCGCCTTCTGCGATTGCGGTTTGTGCGCGCTTGAGCGATTCAATCGCGTAATTGTCCTGCGCTTCGCGGGTCAGCTGATATTCGTTGGCGGTATCCTGCGCAAATGTACCCATCGCCCGGCCTGCCTCATAGGCGTCTTCCAGACCGTCGAGGAACATATGGTCATAAGCGGTGTCATGCCCGATCCGCGCGCCGCCACGGTGTTTCTTGAGGAGATACGGCGCATTGGTCATGCTCTCCATGCCGCCAGCAACAACTAGGTCGATAGAACCGGCGGCGAGTGCCTCTGCACCCATGATGACGGTCTGCATGCCAGATCCACATACTTTGTTGACCGTCGTCGCCTGAACCGATTTCGGCAGACCAGCCTTGATTGCGGCTTGTCGCGCTGGCGCTTGACCGAGTCCTGCGGGCAATACGCAGCCCATATAGATGCGTTCGATGTCATTGGCATCAACACCAGCCCGTTCGACCGCTGCCTTCACCGCAGTCGCGCCCAAATCGGTCGCTGCCACATCGGCAAGAGCACCTTGCATTGCGCCCATTGGCGTGCGCGCGTAGGACAGGATAACGACGGGATCGGTGCTGCTCATGAGATATTCCTTCATACCGTAAGGTAAAGTTTCGAGTCGCCTTAATACCGTGTGTCCCGAATGACAAATATGAACTCGTATGCAGTCCTATCAGCTTGCATCCAAGCGCCTGTAGTTTAACTAGGCGATTAAGAGGAGACGGCCATGACCCAGGATATGCAAGCAATCTTAGAGAGACAGCGCAAGAGCTTTGTCGCTGCGTTGCCCGAAGCAATGTCGGTGCGCCGAGACCGGATCGACCGTGCGATTGCGCTGCTGATCGACAATGCGGAGGCTTTTGCCACAGCGGTTTCGGCAGATTTCGGCCATCGCAGCCGCGAACAGACATTGATGACCGATATCATGCCCTCGGTCAGCGCGATGAAACATGCCAAAAAGCATTTCGAAAGCTGGGCCAAGGGTGAGAAACGCAAACCCACTTTTCCGCTTAATCTGCTCGGCGCGAAGGCGGAGGTGATTTATCAACCCAAAGGTGTGGTCGGTGTGGTCGCTCCGTGGAATTTCCCAGTGGGTATGGTGATGGTGCCGATGGCGGGTATCTTGGCTGCGGGTAACCGCGCGATGATAAAGCCGTCGGAATTTACCGAAGAGGTTTCGGCCTTATTCGCTGAAGTCATACCCAAATATTTCGCAGAAGAGGAAATGGCGGTGTTTACCGGTGGGCCAGAGGTTGGCATTGCTTTCTCAAAGCTCGCCTTCGACCATATGATTTTTACCGGAGCTACCAGTGTAGGCCGCCATATCATGCGCGCAGCCGCCGATAATTTGGTGCCGGTGACTCTGGAACTGGGCGGCAAGTCACCGACGATTATCGGCCGCAGCGCCGATATAAAGAAAGCTGGTGATCGCATCGCATTGGGCAAGATGATGAACGCCGGACAAATCTGCCTCGCTCCCGATTATCTGCTAGTCGCCAAAGACCAAGAGGGCGACATGATCGACGCGATCAAGGCGGGTGTCAGTGCGCAATATCCGAGCTTGCTTGCTAATGACGATTACACTTCGGTGGTGAACGGGCGGAACTATGAGCGGCTTCAAGGTTATCTCGCCGATGCTCGCGACAAGGGTGCGGAACTGATCGAGGTCAATCCCGCAGGGGAAGACTTCACTGCGTCTAACGGTAACAAAATGCCGCTCACTATTGTCCGTAATGTGACCGATGACATGAAGGTGATGCAGGAGGAAATCTTTGGGCCTATCCTGCCCGTTATGACCTATGTCAGCATGGATGAAGCGGTCGATTATGTGAACGCGCATGACCGGCCACTGGGGCTCTATTATTTCGGCACCGACAAGGCCGAGGAATCGAAAGTGCTTTCACGCACCATTTCGGGTGGCGTGACGGTCAACGATGTGATTTTCCACAACGCGATGGAGGATTTGCCCTTTGGCGGCACTGGTCCATCAGGAATGGGCAATTATCACGGCAGCGACGGGTTCAAGACATTCAGCCACATGCGCGCGATCTATCGCCAGACGGGCATGGACGTTGCCGGAATTGGCGGTTTCAAGGCCCCTTATGGCAAGGCGACGGCCAAGACATTGGCCAAAGAGCTGAAGAAATAACGATAGCCTTGCATCAAAGCGGACGCTCGGTTAGAGCGAGCGCCGCTTCGCCGGATATGTGCCGGAAAGCTGTGCCCCAGTGGTGGAATTGGTAGACGCGCTGGACTCAAAATCCTGTTCTGAAAGGAGTGCCGGTTC
>JANMPK010000472.1:0-1513 GCA_031369825.1 Sphingomonadales bacterium | reverse complement strand
GATATTGTCAAAGGTTGACAGATGCTGGACCAAACGGAAATCCTGAAACACCACGCCAATCCGCCGTCTAAAGCCCGGCAGACGGTCACGCCCCAATGTGACCGCGTCGTGGCCGAACATGCGGATTGCCCCGCGGCTAGGCCGATGCGCCAAATATAAAAGCTTTAGAAGCGAGGTCTTGCCGGCCCCCGATGCGCCGGTCAGGAAGTAGAAGCTGCCCGGAAAAAGCGTGAAGCTAAGGTCGGTTAGCGTCTCCGCCCCCGTGCCGTAACGTAGCCCCACATTATCAAATTCCACAACGCTTTGCATCGGCGCATCAAATGGCACAATCACTCGCGGGCGCAAAGCAATTTAGCGGTTTAATGGGGTCTGGACCATCACCACGATCATGTCGCGCTACACACCCCGTCCACAGCATTTTGTTAAAGCAGGGTTGCAAGTCGCGGGCTGCTGATGTTTATGGGCGGCAATGCTGCTCGTTTGTCCCTCCTGCCGCACCCGCTATGTCGTTCCCGATGCCGCCATTGGTATGGATGGCCGCCAGGTGCGCTGTGCCAATTGTAAACATAGCTGGTTTCAGGGTGGAGCGGTGCCGCCCGTTGCGCCAGCACCGCCAATTGTCGCCCCTCCTGTCGCCGCGCCCGAACCGCCGGTTGCAGGGCCTGTGGACCACGAAGATGCTTTCGCGCCGCCCGCTTCACCACCACCCTCAGCACCGCCGCCCGTCGAGCCGCCGGTAGAGCCGCTGGTGCAGACAGGCTTTGCCCGGTTTGACCAGGACCCAACGCCTACTTTTGCCGAACCGCCGCCGCCAGCAGCAGTTCCGCTTGCCGCGCCTAGCTATTTTGAGGAAGCACCGCCACCCAGCCGTTTTGCCCACGAACCGCCGTTCAAGGCGCGCCGCAATCCGGCTAAATTGTGGACAATGGCCGCGATTGCTTTTGCGATACTGATCGCGGCGGCGGGAACCGCATTCTGGTATTTCGGGGTGCCATCGACCGGCTTCATGATGGCCGGGCAAGAGCCTGATTTGAAGATCGTGCTCAACGAAAATCTGGAACTGAACGAACGCGCCGATGGCACGCCGTTTTTCATCGCCAGCGGCAGCATCGTCAACCCGACGTCAAGCGCGCAAAATGTGCCCGAAATGCTGGTCACGCTAAAGGATGCCAGCGGCCGCCCGGTCTACAGCTGGAAAATGCGCGCCAAGGTCCGCTCACTCGCCCCCGGGGCCAAGGTCGATTTCAGCGAGGCCCGGCTAGATGTGCCGCTCGCCGCAACGCAGATCAGCATCGGCTGGGTGCTAAACGGCGGATAATGCGCCGCGCATGAAGCACGCCTGACAAACTCGACGCTTGAACTAGCCCTGCGACGTGGCTATGCGGCCAAGTGTCGGACGATACGTCCAGGCCGCCTTAGCTCAGTTGGTAGAGCATCGCATTCGTAATGCGGGGGTCGTAGGTTCGAATCCTATAGGCGGCACCATTTTTCACATCTCTGCCAGCGCCCAACC
>JANMPK010000436.1:0-5776 GCA_031369825.1 Sphingomonadales bacterium | reverse complement strand
AGTTGGGTCTTTGTTGATTATGTTTGAATCGGGAAAAACAGGTTTGTTTTGTTTGGCTGTTGCCAGTTTGCTGCTTTTACGATTTTTGGATTTGGTGAACTCTGTGCCCTTCTCATCTCGATTTCGGAGTACCGGCTTAGGTTCAGGTGTCTTAAATCCAAGCGCCGCCAATGTATCTCGAAGTATCGGATTTTTCATTGGGACTAAGCTACTCCGTCACCGTTAAAGCAGGCACCGCCCTCGCCGCATCCTCGGGCGTAATCCCCGGAGGTGGCGCGGCGCCGATCCGTTCCTCACCACGCATCACCCGTCCGGCGCGCTTTATCGCATCTCTCAAGCGCGGGTAAACCCCGCAGCGGCACAGGTTTGTGATCGCGGCGTCGATTTCCGCGTCGCTCGGGTTGCTGCTTTTCTTAAGCAACACCGATGCCGCCATGATGATGCCCGGGATGCAGAACCCGCATTGAGGCACGTTCGACGCGACGAACGCTTGTTGCAGCGGGTGGCTGCGGTCGCGGCTAAGGCCTTCGATTGTTGTGACAAAGCGCCCCTCGGCCTCAGCTATCGTGACCAGACAAGAACGGATTGCCTCGCCGTCGATTTCGACCATGCACGCGCCGCAATCACCGGTACCGCAGCCATATTTGGTGCCGGTCAGGTTTGATGCGTCGCGCAATGCCCATAATAAAGGCGTGGCCGGGTCCATCTTGTAACGGACCGGGCGGTCATTGACGGTGAATTTGGTCATATACCCCAATCGTTATGCTGAACTAGTTTCAGCATCTTACTTTAGGCGCGGTCGTGATAAAAATTAAGACCCTGAAACAAGTTCAGGGTGACGGTGTCAAACTATTCCCGCCAGCTCGAATCAATCCGGTCGACCTTGCGCACCATCGCGTCGAACTCCACGCGGCCCGAACCGCCGGGGGGTGATGCCATATATAGATCACGCTGGTGCACCGCGATTACGTCTTGGTTGACAGGAATTGCTTTGCCCATGCTCATCGTCGCCAGCTGATGCTCGCACGCGCGTTGCAACGCCCAATATTTGATGAAGGCATCGGGCAGCGACTTGCCCATCACGACGGGGCCGTGGTTCTTCAGCATCAATATCCGTTTGTTGCCTAAATTCTCGACCAGCCGCACGCCCTCTTCCTCACGCACCGTAACGCCTTCAAAATCATGATAGGCCAATTGCCCCATGAAGTTGCAGGCGTAGAAATTGACCGGCTGCAATCCGCCTTCGAGCGAGCAGACCGCCACGGTCGCCGTTGTGTGCGTGTGGATGATCGCGTGCGCATCGGGCAAAGTGCGGTGGAACAGACTGTGCTGAACAAAGCCCGCTTTGTTGACCGCCCAAGGATTATCAGCATCGAGTTTGTTACCGTCGATGTCGATCTTGATAAGGCTGGACGCGGTAACCTCCGAAAAGTGCATGCCATAAGGATTGATCAGGAACGCGCCTTCCTGATCATCGAGCTTTACCGTGATATGGTTGAAGATCATCTCGTCCCAACCCATCATTGCAAAAATTCGGTAACAAGCCGCCAGCTCCTGCCGCGCGGTCCATTCGGTTTCGCTATAGGGGCTGTTCTGTCTCAGTTGCGTCGCCATCGGACAAATCCTCTCGTCATGCGCTTTGAGTTGCATTATGAAATGAAAGTGAGCGTCGGGCAAGAGGGCGAAAATCCGCCCTTTCCTCTTGATATTGCCGGGAGTCGGCGTTAAGGGGCGCTGCAACACGCCGCTCCCGTTTGCGGCGCTTTTCGTTTTTAGCCTTACAAAATGGCGTTTTTACGTCACTTTGCCGATTCGATACCGGAGTTGAGTTTTTTATGCAGATCATGGTTCGTGACAATAATGTTGATCAGGCCCTACGCGCACTGAAGAAAAAGTTGCAGCGTGAAGGCGTGTACCGCGAAATGAAACTGCGTCGTCATTTCGAAAAGCCATCGGAAAAGCGTGCCCGTGAAAAGGCAGCCGCTGTCCGCCGCGCCCGTAAGATGGAGCGCAAGCAGCAGGAACGCGACGGCGCGAAAGCGTAGACGCAAGCTTTAAGCAAACAAGGAAAGCGCCTTAGCGGCGCTTTTTTTGTATCTGGAATCGGCCCGGCTTTCTGCTAGTCAGCGCGCAACTCAAGTTTACAGGAAATTTCCATGTCCATCACTGCCGTTCCTATCCAGCCGATCAAAAAGGGTTCGCTCACCAAATATTGGCTGGGCATCGCTGCCGTTCTGGCGGCTGGCGGCGGCCTAGCATATTACGGCACCTCGGGTGTGCGCACCGAATATGGCGACGTCGTAACGACTGCATCTGGGCTTCGCTACAAGGTCATCAAGACCGGCGAAGGCAAATCGCCGACTGACAATGATGTAGTGCTGGTCAGCTACAAAGGCACACTCAAAGACGGTAAAGTCTTTGACCAGAACCCGCAGGCCGGATTTCCGGTGACCGGCGTGGTTCCTGGCTTTTCCGAAGGCCTTAAAATCATGCAGCGTGGCGGGCAATATCGTCTGTGGATTCCGGCGAGCCTTGGCTACGGCCCCGACGACCAGAAAAACCCGCAAACCGGCGAAGTCGCCATTCCGGGTGGCAGCGAACTGATTTTCGACGTCGAATTGCTGGAATATAAATCGCGCGCTGAAGTCGAGGCGATGCAAAAGCAGATGCAGGAAATGCAGAAGCAACAGGGCGGAGCCGCTGGCGCTGGCGGTCAGGCTGGCGGAGCGCCGGGTGGTGCGCCACAAGGATTGCCACCAGAAATCCAGGCACAGATTGACGCGCAAATGCGCGCGCAGCAGGGGCAGTAGTACGCTTGTTGCATAGCTAACCTAGTTGCGATATGTTGTGACTGTTGTAACAATTGGAGCGCGCGTCATGGGGATCATGTCTATCCGCGAATTAAACGCAAATATGTCGAAAGCGATTGCCCGTGCCGAAGCGGGAGAAGTGATAGACATTACCCGTAACGGCAAGGCCGTAGTAGAGCTTAGGGCCAAACGGAAAAACCGGTTGGATGACCCTGAATTCAAAGCAGCGCGAGAAAAATTTCTCAGCGGTTTCGGGATCGACGGGTTGACAGGTCCTGCCACCTATGAGGAGCGCACGGGGCGTTGATCGCGTTCGATACAAATATTCTGGTCTATGCGGAAGCGCTGGATGATCCCTTTCAGCGCCATACAAAATCAAGATCGTTGCTAGGGAAAGCGACGTTGTCGGATGCGATCATTCCCCTTCAAGTGTTCGCCGAACTATCGAATGTCTGCAAACGCAAAAATATACTGAAGCCTCTCGAACTTGCTGCCCGAATCGCGGAATATGAAGCATTCTTCGAAACGCCCGCCAATGATATGCGCGACATCTTGTTGGCATCTACAATGGCTACACAGTTCAAGTTCCAATATTTCGATGCACTGATTATCGCGGTCGCCAACCGGGCAGGTGCAACGATGCTGCTATCCGAAGATATGCACGACGGCCTTGAAGTGGGCGGGCTGAAAATCGTCAACCCCTTCGTCGCCGCGAACGAAACTTTGGTCGCTGATTATTTTGGTTCTGCTCTTTGAGCCATTTGGCTTCTTCGCCTTCCGGTGGTGGGTTTTTGAGCCAATTTTGATCTGGCACGTTGTCGTCGGACATTGGCTGTCTCCATTGAAATGAAGACCTCCATAAGTTGCGACTACTAGGCGCTCAAAACGCCCTCTAACAACCCCTCATCCTTAATCCGCTTCTGCCACAGCGCCGGAGCCAGCTGGTGCACATTTGCCCCGGCGCTATCGACCGCCACTGTCACGGGGAAATCCTGCACTTCGAACTCGTAGATCGCTTCCATGCCGAGGTCTGCAAAGCCGACGACCTTACTGCCCTTGATGGCGCGCGCCACGAGATAGGCCGCGCCGCCGACCGCCATCAGATAGGCGCTTTTGTGCTTGGCAATCGCCTGCGTCGCGGCGGGGCCGCGTTCGGCCTTGCCAACGCAGGCCAGCAATCCCTGTTCTAGCATCATGTCCATGAAGCCGTCCATGCGAGTAGCAGTGGTAGGGCCAGCCGGGCCGACCACCTCTTCGCCAACGGGATCGACGGGGCCGACATAATAGATCATCCGGCCTTTGAAGCTGACGGGCAGTTCCTCGCCCTTCGCGAGCATATCGGCGATACGCTTATGCGCGGCGTCGCGCCCGGTGAGCATCTTGCCGTTGAGCAACAATCGGTCACCTTGCTTCCAGCCCTGAACGTCGGCCTGCGTCAGCGTGTCGAGATTAACCCGCTTGGCCGCTGCATCAGGCTGCCAATCCACCTTAGGCCATTCATCAAGATTCGGTGCGGCCAAATAGGCTGGCCCCGAACCATCGAGCGTAAAATGCGCATGGCGGGTTGCGGCGCAATTGGGGATCATCGCCACCGGTTTGCCAGCCGCGTGGCACGGCGCGTCCATGATTTTCACGTCGAGTATGGTCGAGAGCCCGCCCAAGCCTTGCGCGCCAATGCCGAGGGCGTTCACCCGGTCGAAAATCTCGATGCGCATCGCCTCGATATCGTTCTGCGCCCCGCGTACCTTCAATAGCCCCATGTCGATCGGCTCCATCAGCGCCTGCTTCGCCAGCAGCACGCAATGTTCCGCCGTCCCGCCGATGCCGATGCCAAGCATCCCCGGCGGGCACCATCCTGCCCCCATCAGCGGCAGCATCTCGACAACCCAGTCGGCGATATTGTCCGACGGGTTCATCATCTTGAACTTCGACTTATTCTCGCTGCCGCCCCCCTTTGCCGCAACATCGACCGAGACCTTGGACCCCGCAACCATCTCGACATGAAGCACGCACGGCGTGTTGTCCTTGGTGTTCCGCCGCGTGAAAGCCGGGTCGGCCAGAACCGACGCGCGCAATTTGTTATCGGGGTGCAAATAGGCTTGCCGCACGCCTTCATCGACCACATCCTGCAACGACCGCGAGGTGTCGTCCAACCGGCAATCCATCCCCCATTTGACGAAGACATTGACGATACCGGTGTCCTGACAGATCGGCCGATGGCCCTCGGCGCACATCCGGCTGTTGGTCAGTATCTGCGCGATGGCATCCTTCGCCGCAGGGCTTTGTTCGGCCTCATACGCCTCGCCTAAGGCGTGAATATAATCCATCGGATGAAAGTAACTGATATATTGCAGCGCATCGGCAACGCTTTCGATCAGGTCGGCTTGCTTGATAACGACGGTCATGCGCGGTCCTTGGCGGCTGGTAGATTTGCCTCCGCCCATAGCGAGACCGTCAGGAGATTCAACTTTTTGCATCGGAAGGCGGTACCTCATTATAGATTGTCCACAGGAACTTCGGGCCGGAAACGGGCTCAGGGCTGCCATTAACAATCAGACCGATGTCGCGCTGGAAATCGCCGTTTGCGATCGTCCGACTGCGTGCGTTAGTGCGCTAGTCCGGTCGTCATCTTCTCGAACGATCCCATCGTCTGCGGGATCAGGTCGATCTTCTTGAACGGCGTCGCGAGAAAGTGCTCCACTATGCCATTGAATTGCTCCGGGTCGTCGTACGGAATCATGTGCGTCCTGTTCGGGAAGATAGCCAGCTGCGCGTTCGGCAGGCTCTTGTAGATCGTGACGATATGTTCAATCCGGATGAGGTCATGGTCGCTCGCCAGCACAAGCGTCGGCGCGGCAACCTTGGCAAGCATGGCAGGCGGAATGTCCGGTTCCTTCAGCATCATGCCCACCACCTTGAGGTGGCGTCGGCCTTCCGGCGTGCTGCGCGCCTCGTCGGGCAGCTCC
>JANMPK010000384.1:0-2852 GCA_031369825.1 Sphingomonadales bacterium | reverse complement strand
CCCGAGGTCAAGCAGATTGTCGATCAAGGCCGCGCCTTCCATTCGAGCTATTTCGAAATGCTGGGCGAGCAGGGTTTCCCCGGCCTCATCATCTGGCTCATCATCCAACTGGGTGGTGTCTGGCGGATGGAGGTGATCCAGCGCCTGTACCGTAAACGCAACCGGCCGGACGAGGCATGGGTCGCGCCACTTGCCTCTGCGCTGCAAAATGCGCAGATCATCTATCTGGTTGGGTCTTTGTTTGTGGGCATCGCATTTCAGGCCTATTTCTTCATGCTGACCGCACTGCAAATCAGCCTCGACACTTATTTGGCGCGGCGGCGCAAAGAGGCGGCCTGGCGCCCGATCAAAAGCTTGCGGATGAAGCAGGCGGAAACCCCGGTCTAGGTTGCACGCACCGGGTCGCTGGACTAGATGGGCAGGATGTCTGTTAACACCCAAGCACCTGCCCCGTCACCGCTTCCTAAAATCGCTCCTGACGCCGTCGAAGGCATGGCCCCGCGACTGGAACGATATTGGACGCTGCTGGTCGACTGGGTGCAAGGCAATATGCTTGAGCTGACGATTGCGGTTGCAGCCGCTGTGCTGCTCTTTTTCGTGCTCAGCTGGATACGCCGTGTTGCAGCCCGCATCGCCCGTGAAAGCGAACACAGGTCCGCGCTAAAATCTATCATTGCACGCACAATATCGCGGACCAGCAAATTTTTCCGCGTGATGGTCGCGGTTGAACTGGTCAACGGCTTTGCCAATGCACCTGCGCCGCTTGGGCGGACTATCGAGGTGCTGTTTACGATATCATTTGTTATTCAGGTGGCGATCTGGCTGCGTGAGATAGTGCTTGGCCTCATCGAACGGCGTGCAGGCGAAGGCGAGCATGAACACGATACGCTGAAAAGTGCGATGGTGCTGATCCGGCTTCTGGTCAGCTTTGCCGTCTTTGCGATCGCTGCCATCGTCATTCTCGATAATCTGGGCGTCAACGTCACCGGTCTGGTGGCAGGCTTGGGCGTCGGCGGCATCGCTATCGGTCTCGCTGCGCAAGGCATATTCTCCGACCTGTTCGCCGCCATCTCGATCATCTTCGACAAACCGTTCAAGCGAGGCGATACCGTGACTTACGACACCACCACCGCACGGGTCGAGAAAATCGGGATGAAAAGCACAAGGCTGCGCGCGCTGACCGGCGAGGAAAAGATCATTGCCAACAGCAAGTTGCTAGACAAGGAAATCACCAACAACACGCTGACGATATACCGGCGGGTCAATTTTCCGTTAAACCTCGTCTGCCAGTTGAAGCCCGAATTGGCGTTGCGAATACCCGACATATTGCAAGATATTGTCGAGGCCAACGGCGCCCAATTCATCCGCGCCGGGTTCACAACATTCAGCCCCAGTTCGCTCGATTTCCAGCTGGTGTTCGACGTCAACAGCGACGATGTCGAAGAAATGTTCAAGGCCCGCCACGCCATCGGCATCGCCATTATTCAAAGGTTCGCAACCGAAGGTATCGAATTCGCCTACCCGACCCAAACCACATTTACCGCTGCGCCCGATGGCACTTTGGTGATGCCCTATGCGCCGTCAGCAACACCGACAAAGCCGCGCATTAAAAGTTGATTCGTAGCAGTCAGCATTTGCCCGAATAAGCATGCCGTAGCGGCAAATGCGCAGGGCTTGTGTTACGCCGCCGAAAGCGGCACGATAAGCCAAAATCAGGTAAGCGAGAGGATATCTTATGACAGCAATTAGCCCGGCAGAATTGGCGACCAAAGTCGGCCAGAATATCGGCACATCGGAATGGATTTTGGTCGATCAGGAAATGATCAACAAATTCGCTGACGCCACCGGCGACCACCAGTTCATCCATGTCAACGAAGAGATGGCCAAGATGACACCGTTCGGCGGCACCATCGCCCATGGCTTTCTGACACTCTCGCTGTTCCCGGTGATGAGCGCAAAGTCGGATTGCCCGAAGGTTGAAGGCGTCAAAATGGGCGTCAATTATGGCGGCAACAAAACGCGTTTCCTGTCGCCCGTTCGTTCGGGCAAGCGCGTGCGCGGTCATTTCAAGCTTTTGGAACTGGTCGAAAAACGCCCCGGCCAGTGGCAGCAAACCCTTGAATTTTCGGTCGAGATCGAAGGCGAAGACAAACCCGCTTTGACCGCCGAATGGATCAGCCAGTTTTTCGTATAATTTAGATTTAAGGAACCACTCCCATGCGTGACGCAGTTATCGTTTCCACCGCCCGTACCGCCATCGGCAAAGCCTATCGCGGCGGGTTTAACGCAACGTCCGGTCCGACTTTGGGCAGCTATTCGCTGAAAGCTGCCGTTGAACGTGCCGGTATCGACGGCGGCGAAGTCGACGACGTGCTTTGGGGCTCGGCGCTCCAGCAGGGCACTCAGGCGGGCAATCTGGCACGTCAGGTTGTCCTGCGCGCTGGATTGCCGATTACGGTTTCGGGCATGACGATGGACCGGCAATGCTCATCGGGTTTGATGTCGATTGCGACGGCTGCAAAGCAGATAATCGTCGACAATGTCGATGTCATGGCGGCGGGTGGTCAGGAATCCATCTCGCTCGTCCAGACCAAGGAAATGCGCGTTGCGCCAGACCGCGATCTGATTGCGATGCACCAGAATGTCTATATGCCGATGCTGCAAACCGCCGAAGTGGTGGCGAAGCGTTATGGCATAAGCCGCGACGCGATGGACGAATATGCTCTGCAATCGCAACAACGCACCGCCGCCGGACAGGCCGCTGGCTATTTCGACGCAGAGATCGTTCCGGTGACCACGATTATGAACGTGACCAACAAAGAAACCGGTGAAGTCACGCAGAAAGAAATGAC
>JANMPK010000473.1:0-7553 GCA_031369825.1 Sphingomonadales bacterium | reverse complement strand
TTCTATTTCCACAACTGCCCGTATGAAGGCGTTTGGAAGGACAATAAGCGCCGTTTCAGCGAGTGCACGCCGATGTGGGACATGCTCCACAAATTCCCGCATGACTACAAGGTGGTGATGGTCGGCGACGCATCAATGAGTCCCTATGAAATCACCCATCCCGGCGGTTCGGTCGAGCATTTCAACGAGGAATCCGGTGCGGTTTGGCTACACCGGATTACCAATACTTATCCAGCAACCGTATGGCTTAACCCGGTGCCGGAAAAGCAATGGGGCTATTCGCAATCGACCAAGATCATCAAGGAGCTTGTCAACGACCGGATGTATCCGCTGACGCTGGAAGGTCTGGACGATGCAATGCGCGAACTCGGCCGCAAGCACGGGCATTGAGCGCAGGCATATCTTAGTAAAGCAAGTATTTCCGCCGTTTTTCGGTCCAAGCTTGCTCATCAACTGACGTCATTGCGTCAAGATCATCTGCGGTTGCATCTGCCTTATCCACCCATTCGCGCAATCCCGGGCCGCCGTTGATCACATCAATCGCGAGCTTGCCGAATTCATATTCATACGGAAAATCGCGCCATAGGTCATAATCGGGATAAAGCCGCCGGATCGCCTTGAATGCGAGCGCCTGCACCCGCCAAGGCTTGAACGCCTGATGATCGTAACTCGCGCCTTCCGCATGTATATGGACGCCGTGGCACAGCTGATGGACGTGCTTGTGGAAAGTCGGTTCAAACCAGATTTCACGTAAAGCGCAACCGTTCAGCCATTGCGGCGCAAACGCTTGCATTTCAGCGATTACCGCGCGGGCATCAATATCTGGCGCACCGAATATTTCGAGCGGGCGGGTGGTGCCCCTGCCCTCAGACAATGTCGCTCCTTCAAGCATCACAGTCCCGGCATAAGCGCGCGCCATGTTGATGTTCGGCGCGTTGGGGCTAGGGTTGATCCAGATGCGTTCGGGTGGCCAACCAAAGCCCGGTGCTGCATCGGGCTGATAGCCCTCCATCGCAATTACCCTGTAATCGACGTCGATTTTATAATGGTCGATGAACCAGTGGCCGAGTTCACCCAAGGTCATGCCATGCCGCATCGGCATCGGGCCAGCGCCAACAAAGCTTTCCCACCCAGACAGCAAGGTCAGGCCTTCGACAGGCCTTCCCGCGGGATTGGGCCGGTCAAGCACCCACACCGTTTTGCCGTGCTCAGCCGCTGCCTCCATCATATAAAGCAGAGTCGTGATAAAGGTATAAATCCGGCACCCCAGATCCTGCATATCAATCAGAATAACATCAAACGTCCCCATCGACTGACCGGTCGGGCGGCGGACTTCACCGTAGAGGCTGAAAATCGGGATACCGAGCACCGGGTCAGTGAAGTCCGGCGACTCCATCATATTGTCCTGCTTATCGCCGCGCAGCCCGTGCTGCGGTCCGAAAGCAGCGGTGACGTTGATGTCATCTATCTCGGCCAGCGCATCAAGCGAATGAGTCAGGTCAGCCGTTACCGAGGCAGGATGGGCCAATAAGGCAACGCGCTTGCCCTTTAATGGCGCACGCAGTTCAAGCTCTGTCAGGAGGCGGTCTATTCCGAACTTCATGGTGCGCGTGGTGCCTCCAGTTTGAGAGCAAAGCAATCTCTATGATGAAAATCCGGCTTGCCGGGTTGGTGTGCCAATGCCCAATAGGATTTGGTGCCGTCGGCTTCCTCGATAACTGCGGTAAGATTCAGTTCTATTGATACAATCCGCCAATCAGCCGGCAAAATGATTTCTGTTTCCACCGCAAAATGGCTTTCGCTGGCGTCGAGCAATATTTCAGGCGTTGCCTCCACTCCAAGGTCGATCCCACCTGATCGGTAATCGGTAAACGCGTAAGCAGCCCATAGGCCAGACGGTGCAAAATTATATTCGAGATAGGAGTTATCTCCATCCTTGCGCAGAAACGCCTCAAAACAGGTGCTTTTCCAAAGCGCATCGGTTCGTTCAGGCGGCCTTGGTTCGTCCAACTCCAGTGCATCCAACTGGCCTTCGATATGAAACCGAAACCACAGCCTGCCATTTTCCAAGCGCTCAGTCCAAACCTCAACACTTTCCACCGTAACCGCTGGCGTTTCCGGATTGCAGATTAATTGCAGCATATTGTCCAATTGCTACTCCCCGTGCTACGCGCGCCAGCACCATGACCAGCTACAACTCCAATCTCCTCCGCCTGCTCGATGAGCGTGGCTATATCCATCAGGCAACCGATGCCGCTGCGCTCGACGCGTTGGCTTCGAAAAAGATTGTGCCCGGCTATATCGGCTTCGATGCAACCGCGCCATCGCTTCATGTCGGCAGCCTCGTGCAAATCATGCTGCTGCGGCGGATGCAGCAGGCGGGGCATAAGCCTATCGTTCTGATGGGTGGTGGCACCAGCAAGATCGGCGATCCAAGCTTCAAGGATGAGGCGCGCAAGATGCTGACGACCGATTTGATTGGCGATAATATCGCGTCGATCAAGAGGATATTCGAGCGGTTTTTGACATTTGGCGACGGTCCGACTGACGCTGTCATGCTCGACAATGCCGCATGGCTGGACGCACTGGAATATATCCCTTTCTTACGTGACGTCGGTCAGCATTTTTCGATCAACCGGATGTTGAGCTTTGATTCGGTGAAATTGCGGCTTGACCGCGAACAATCGCTCTCCTTTCTTGAATTCAATTATATGATATTGCAGGCTTATGACTTCATGGAATTGTCACGCCGTGCCGGTTGCCGGTTGCAAATGGGCGGGTCAGATCAATGGGGCAATATCGTCAATGGCATCGAACTCGCCCGTCGCATGGACGGCACCGAAGTTTTCGGGCTGACCACCCCCCTGATCACCACCGCTGATGGCGGCAAGATGGGTAAAACGATGTCGGGTGCAGTGTGGCTGCATGAAGACCAATTGCCCGCTTATGATTATTGGCAGTTTTGGCGCAACACCGATGACCGCGATGTTGGCCGGTTCTTGCGGTTATTCACCGATTTGCCGTTGGACGAAATCGTTGGGTTGGAAGCGCTTGAAGGTTCGGACATCAATGCCGCTAAAATCGCGCTGGCCAATGCGGCGACTGAAATGTGCCGGGGTGCAGATGCTGCCACGATGGCAGCAGAAACAGCGCGCAAAACGTTTGAAGACAGAACGGCGGGGGAAGATTTGCCGGTAGCGTCGGTTCAAGGCAACATTTCACTAATCGATGCACTGGTCGCACTTAGTTTTGTAGCTTCTAAAAAAGAAGCGCGGCGAATGATCCAAGGCGGCGGCGCACGCGTCAATGGCGACGCTATTTCCGACGAAAATATGGTGATTGCCGCGTCGCAAACCGCCGTTAAAATCTCATCCGGCAAGAAAAAACACGGATTATTGCAGTTTTTCTGATACTTATCGGGTAAAAATTCCGAAGGTTCTGCTTTACCAATTATTTGTAACTTGGTGTCATATTGATCCTTTAGATACTAAAAAGAGGTCGCACCTATGGCGCAAGCCGCACCAGATAGTAATAATGATTTAGATTTACGCCGGGCCGCGCGGCACCGCGCTGACCATAAGGTTATCGCGGAAAGCAAGGCGCATGGCGACCAGACGATCCATATCGTCAACATTTCCGCACATGGATTTATGATTGATGACAACCCCGTTTACGAACGCGGCGACCGTGTCGAGCTTCGCCTTCCAGCGATTGGTCGGTTGGAAGCTTTGGTAATCTGGACCGTTGAGAAGCGTGCCGGCTTCCAGTTCGAGCGGGTGGTTCGGCTGCCAGATTTCCTATCGCTTTTGGACCATATCAGCCCAAAGCACCGCTAACCGCCGCGCAGCGTCGCTATCCCTGCGTCGCGCTCAAACAAGTACAAGGCCATTCTGGCAGCCTCGCCCCGCGACCCGGCGAGGCCACCATCGCGGTCCAACAAGAGACGCGCATCGTCTGCGGCGACGCTGATCAGTTCGCGTACTTGTTCGGGTGTGGCAACGCGGAACGGGCTTTCGCCTGACTGGCGCGTCCCGAGCATTTCGCCTGCACCGCGCAGTTTCAGGTCCTCTTCGGCTATGCGGAAACCGTCATTAGTTTCGCGCATCAGTGCGAGACGCGCGCGCGCGGTTTCGCCAATCTGCGGGCTTCGCACTAGCAGACAAACAGACTTTTCCGCACCGCGCCCTACTCTGCCGCGCAATTGGTGAAGCTGAGCCAGCCCGAAACGGTCCGCAGCTTCAACAATCATCAGGCTTGCATTGGGAACATCGACGCCGACTTCGATGACGGTTGTAGCGACCAACAACCGCGTTTGGCCGCTGATAAAGCGCTCCATCACCGCGTCTTTTTCAGGCCCGCGCATCCGGCCATGAACCACTGCCACTTGCTCGCCAAAGCGCAACTTGAGCTGCTCTGCGCGTTGTTCGGCAGCGGCTAAGTCGCTATTCTCGCTTTCTTCGACCAACGGGCAAACCCAAAACGCCTGCTTACCCGCCGCCAAGTGCCGCGCAACGCCGTCGATGATCTCGGGCAATCGTTCCTGCGATATCACTCGGGTTTCAACCGGACTACGCCCCGGCGGTAGCTCGTCCAGTATCGAACTATCCATCTCGCCATAGGCCGCGAGCGCCAAAGTGCGCGGGATGGGCGTCGCTGTCATCACCAGCAAATGCGGTACTCCCCTGCCCTTGCGTGACAGCATTAGCCGCTGTGACACGCCAAAACGGTGCTGTTCGTCGATTACTGCAACGGCCAGTGCCTTGTAGCTAACCGCCTCCTGAAAAATAGCGTGAGTGCCGACGAGGATATGGATTGAGCCGTCAGCCAACCCCATCAAGGTTGCCTCACGCAATTTGCCTTTTTCGCGGCCCGTCAGGATGGCCACATTGATCGGCAGGCCGGAGAGCAGTTTCTGCAAACTCGCAAAATGCTGGCGTGCCAGAATTTCGGTCGGGGCCAGCATCGCCCCCTGCATCCCCGATTCAACCGCGCGCAGCAACGCCATGACGGCAACCATCGTCTTGCCCGCGCCAACGTCGCCTTGCAAAAGCCGAAGCATCGGGCGCGACTGGGCCAAGTCACCCTCAATCTCGCTGATGGTCCGCCTCTGCGCACCGGTCAGCGCAAAGGGCAGTTGAAGTCGGTCCACCAGCGACCCGTCGCCACCCACCGGCACCGCACTGCGCTTATCCATCGCCGCGCGGATCAGGCGCATCGCCAACTGGTTCGACAGGAGTTCGTCATAGGCCAGCCGGTCGCGCGCAGCTTGATCATCCTTGCGGTGAACGGTGTGAAGTGACTCCGCCCAGGACGTCCAACCGCGCGCCGCAAGCAAGCTCGGCTCGATCCATTCGGGTAACATAGGAATATGCTCCAGCACCGAAGCCGCCAATTGCCCCATACGCCGGTTGGTCAGCCCTTCAGACAGTGGGTAGACCGGTTCTGCCAAACCCGGTGCCCCCGCATCACCAATGCCGACAATATGGTCAGGATGCACCATTTGCAGTTCGTCGCCATAACGTTCGAGCTTGCCCGAAATTATCCGCTCTTCACCAATTGGCAGCTGCTTCTTCGCCCATCCGCCGTTGCGGCCAAAGAATGTCAGCGTAATGTAATTGCCCTCTGCGTCGGCGGCATAAATCCGCAACGGCGCCCGCGAACTACCGCTGCTGCGCTGGTCCATGACGATGATGCGGACGATGATATTCTCGCCAACATCGGCAACATCAAGCCGCGTGACTGCCTTGCGATACGTCCAACTCGCCGGAAAATGATAGGCAACATCCTTCGCGCACTCCAACCCCAAACGGTCGAGCGGCTTGGCGAGAGCGGGGCCGACGCCCTTCATCGCACTGACTTCTGCAAATAACGGATTGAGTATATCGGGACGCATGGTTAGGGCCGCTTATAACTCCCTCACCGACCTATGCCACCAATAAGGACGCGCCAAATGGACGCCGACCCGTATCGCCGAAAACTGCATTTCCGTGCGCACCACCGTGGCACGCGGGAGGCGGATGCTATGGTCGGCGGGTTTTTCGACCATTATTCGGCTGAGTGGGGGGCGGACGAATATGCCTGGTTCGAACGGCTGCTTGAGGAACAGGACGTTGACATCATGGCGTGGGCGCTTGGCACGCAGGCTGTTGACCCAGCTTTTGACGGCCCGATGATGGCATTGTTGAAACAGCTAGATTTCATCGCCCTGCCGCCGGGTATCCACGACTAAGCCACAATGCCTGACCTTCAGAAAATCATAACGGCCAAGTTGCCCTTAACATTGTCGTCGGTACCGTCGGGCTTCGCGCCGCTGTTGCTCGCCGACCTTACGCGTGCAGCCAAAACGCGGACGATGTTTATTGCGCCTGATGATGCAGCAATGCGCGCCATTGCCGATGCCGTTCCCTATTTCGCGCCAGAGATAGAGATATTACAACTGCCGTCATGGGACTGCTTGCCCTATGACCGCGCTTCGCCATCGCTTGCTGTCACTGCGCAGCGGATGGCAACGTTGCAGGCTTTGCAGCAACCATCGAGCGCCAAGCAATTGGTGCTGACCACCATCGGCGCAGCCATCCAGAAATTCGTCACGCCATTCCGAATCCGTCAAACCGGTGAGCGATTGGCTGAGGGGCGCGAGATTAGCCGTGATCGGCTCGCTACTTTGCTGCAATCAAACGGCTATTTTCGCGTTGATACTGTGGCCGAGAGCGGCGAGTTCGCAATGCGTGGCAGCATTGTCGACCTGTTCCCGGCGGGCAGCGAATACGGCCTGAGGCTCGATTTTTTCGGCGACGAGATAGAAAGCATACGCCGATTCAACCCATCCGACCAACGCAGCATCGACAAAATTGTCCATTTCGATTTGCTCCCTGCTGTTGAAGCATTGATGGATGAGGAATCGATCCGCCGTTTCCGCACCGGCTACCGCGAACGCTTTGGAGTCACCGCGACCGGAGATCCGCTGTATCAAGCTGTATCGGAAGGCCGCCGCTTGTCGGGCATGGACCATTGGCTACCATTATTCGAAGACCGTATGGCGACCATATTCGACCATGTCGGTGCTGATACGCTCATCATCCGCGACGGTGGCGCGGCATCTGCGGGGCAGTCTCGCCTCGATGCGATTTCAGATTATTACGACAACCGGGTTAAGGCTCAGGTTGCTGAGCCGGGCAGTTACCGGCCTTTGCCGCCCGAGATGCTCTATATTTCGGCGGACCAGTTAGAGTCAGAGTTTATCGGCCATGCGGCGCATCTGCTCAGCCCGTTTGCGCAACCTGATTCGGGCAGTATCATTGATTTTGGCATCGCTGCTGGTCGTGACTTCGCGCCCGAACGCGCACAGAAGCTCAACATCTACGAGGCGGTTGCCGACCATCTTAAAGCGCTGCTGAAATCCGGCAGCAAGGCGATTATCGCCAGCTACTCCGCTGGCGCGCGCGACCGCCTTAAAGGCCTGCTAACAGACCACGGCGCGCCAACGCTTGTTGAGGCTGATGGATGGCAAAAAGCACTTGGTGCTTCTTCTCCCCTCCCGCTTGCGGGAGGGG
>JANMPK010000190.1:0-3313 GCA_031369825.1 Sphingomonadales bacterium | reverse complement strand
CCCGCCCCTGCCGAACCGGTAATAAACAATGATGGTATAAATCCGGAGGAACCGTTCCCCGATGGACCGGACGACGAGGTTATAAAATTTGGCGAACCGATGATTGATGGCAAACCGATAGTGGACGAAGAAGATGGTGCGCAGGTTGCCAATAATTTCAACCAAGATTCCGGGCAAATGAATAATGCCAATGGCGATTATGCCGCCATCCAGAATAGCCCGCCGCCAGAAGCTTATGCTGGTCAACAATCATATGGCCAGCAGCCCATGCCAAGTGCCGATACCGGATACTGACATTATAGCAGATGATCCAAAGTTGTGACCTTGCATACCCACGGCGTCGGCTGCTCTCGTCTTCCAGATAAATCTGGATGACATGGCGTAAAAGAAAGTCATTTCTCCCGGTGTTTTGCTACCAATTTCATTACACAGCGGGTCGATATTATTGGCGTAATAAAGTTTGTTGATCAGCATGATTGGCGCGGATTTATCTACAGATAAGTTGGTGCAGCGCGAACCTTTGCCTATAACGACCTAGTTGCCTCACTTCTTCATCAAATCCATCGCCGCCGCCGCCAGCGCCTCGCCGCCGGTCGCTATCACCTTTTCGGCATCGGGTGCCCAATACGGCGAGTGTAACGACGGCAGCTGCTTACCGCCGTTTTTCGCTGCTTCAATGTCGGCCTGCGGCACACCGCCGACCCAGAAGATCAGGCTTTCGACAGTGGCTTTATCGGCGCGGTAGAATTCGCTGAAGTCTTCACCGCCCATAACTGGCGGGGTGGCGATCACAAGATTATCACCGAAGCGTGTCTTGAACAGGCCAGCTACCTTTGCGGTTAGTTCAGGGGTGTTATAGGTGGCGGGGGTGAATTCGTTTTCGTTGATGCTGACTTCGGGCATGCGGTCTTCGGGTATTCCAGCAGCCACCGCCTCGCCTTTGGCGATCCGCCTGATCCCGTCGAGCAGCATCTTGCGCGTTGCGTCGGAATAGCTGCGCACGGTCAGCAACAATGTCGCTTCGTCGGAGATGATATTGTGCTTTGCCCCAGAATGAAAGCTTCCAACGGTTACCACCGCTGCGTCTTGCGGATCAACTTCACGGCTGACCAAAGTTTGCAACGAACCGACGATCCTCGCGGCCAGCACGATCGGGTCTTTTGTGGTGTGCGGATAGGCTCCGTGGCCACCAATGCCGCGCACCTTAATGTCGACGCTATCAACGTTGGCGAGTGCAAAACCCGATGAATAGCCAATGGTGCCTGCCGGAAACTGCGCAGCGTCATGAAAGCCGATAACATAATCGGGCTTGGGAAAACGGGTGTAGAGGCCATCGGCAAGCATCGCCCGCGCGCCCGAACCAATTTCTTCAGCGGGTTGCAATATCATAACCAGCGTGCCCGACCATTTGTCCTTATTTGCGACCAATTGCCGCGCGGCTGCGACCCAACCGGTCATATGGGTATCGTGCCCGCATGCGTGCATGACGCCGGTTTCAAGGCCAGATTTGCTCGTGCCCTTGACCTTCGAGGCATAAGGCAAACCAGTCTGTTCAATGACCGGAAGGCCGTCCATATCGGCGCGGATCATCACCACTGGACCTGCACCGTTTTTCATCACCGCAACTACGCCGGTTTGGCCGACTTTTTCAGTGACCGTGAAACCAAGCTGTTTGGCTTCGGCAGCGAGTTTGGCGGCGGTTTTGAATTCCTCGAAGCTAAGTTCGGGGTTGGCGTGAAGATCCCGGTAGAGCGCCATTAGCGAAGGCATGTCGCGGCTAATCGCGTCGCGCAGCGTGTCAGCCTGCACCGGCGTAGCAAAGGCCAAAGCAGCCAGCGCGGTCATTCCCAAAAGCCTTTTCATATTTTGCTCCCCAGCAGGTTTAAAACGTTGTGCAACAATCATCCGTTCGTGTCGACATCTTAGGTTCCTCACCATCATGGGAGAGGTAAGTTACTGCGCCGTCCATCCCCCATCGACGCTCAGATTCGCGCCGCTCATTGCGCTCGCTTCGTCACGGCAAAGAAACAGCGCAAGCGCTGCCAGCTGTTCGACTTGTACAAACTGCTTTTGCGGTTGGTTGGCAAGTAACACGTCGTTTATCACCTGATCACGGGTGAGGCCACGTGCCTTCATCGTATCAGGTATCTGGTTTTCAACGAGCGACGTCCAGACATAGCCCGGACAGATGCAATTGACCGTGATCCCCTGCGTAGCCACCTCCAGCGCTATCGTTTTGGTGAATCCTGCAAGACCGTGTTTCGCGGCGTTATAGGCAGATTTATAGGGGCTAGCGACAAGGCTGTGCATCGAACCGGTGTTGATCACCCTGCCCCAACCTTTGGTTTTCATGCTGGGCAGCGCGGCCTTTGTGGTGTGAAATGCCGACGACAATATGATCGCAAGTATCGCGTCCCATTTGTCGTCGGGAAACTCATCTACCGGTGCGACATGCTGGATACCAGCATTGTTGATCAGGATATCAGGGGCGCCGAGTTTTGCGGTACAATCGGCGACCATCGCCCGGATATCGTCCGGCTTGGTCATATCGGCACCAGAATATACAGCGCCAGCATTGCTAGTCTTGATTAGATCCGCAACATTGGCGTCAATCACGGCTTGATCACCAAAGCCGTTGATCATCACCGAAGCGCCTTCTGCTGCCAGCGCGCGGGCATAGCCCAAACCGATGCCAGAAGTGGAACCCGTAATAAGGGCGGTTTTACCTATGAGGAACATGCGAGGGTACCCTTTGCATTTGGGAGAGTGTCGAACTGTTACTTGCGCTTTTGGGCGTGAACGGCAATGCTGAAAATATAAGAATTTACGGAGAATCGCTATGCGCCTCGATGACTTGGACCCAACCAGCAACGCCAATGACCAAGGGTCTGGCGGTGGCGGGTTTGGCGGCGGTGGCGGTGGCGGTTTACTTGGCCTGGCATTTACATTTCTGCCGATGCTACTCGGCCGCAAAATGGGGTGCGGTACGATCGCCATAATCGCGATTGTCGGTTATTTCGTGATGTCGAGTGGCATGCTTAATCTGGGGGGATCGGGCATGGCACCGGAAACCAGCCAGCAATCGGGCAGTGATAGCGTTGCCTGCGATACGCCAGAAGAACTTTATGCGTGTCGCGTAATGAAATCGACCGAAGATACGTGGGGCGCGTTATTCCAGCAAGGCGGTCAACAATATCGTCCCGCGAAGATCGAGTTTTATCGTGGTGGCGGCAATTCCGGCTGTGGTCAGGCGCAATCAGCAATGGGGCCATTTTACTGCCCTGCGGACCAAGGAGTCTATATCGACACCAGC
>JANMPK010000176.1:0-3462 GCA_031369825.1 Sphingomonadales bacterium | reverse complement strand
TCTGCACTACCAAGTCGAGGAAGCCGCAGTCATCGGAATGCCGAGCGAACGCTGGGGCGAAACGCCGGTCGGCTTTGTCTCCCCAGCCAACGGCGCGACGCTTGACGTCGATGCGGTTCTGGCGGCGACCAACGCCAAATTGGGCAAGACGCAACGCCTGTCTGCGCTATATGCAATCGACGAAATGCCGCGCAGCCATATTGGCAAATTATTGAAGACCGAATTGCGCGATTTGGCTGCGGGGAAGCAAAATGGAACCTAAATTCGGCCCCGAGCTCAGCGTTGTCATCTCGGTGCTGCAAACCGCGCTGACGCCAGCATTCCTGCTGGTGGCGGTCGGCAGCCTGCTCAATGTCCTCACAGGCCGCCTGTCGCGCATCGTCGACCGCTCGCGCGATTTGCAGCGCCAACATGCCGAGACCGAAGGCGAAGTGCATGAACGTGTGGTCACCGAACTTCGGATC
The DNA here is from genome assembly GCA_031369825.1 of Sphingomonadales bacterium. Lineage (GTDB taxonomy): Bacteria > Pseudomonadota > Alphaproteobacteria > Sphingomonadales > Sphingomonadaceae > Sphingorhabdus_B. The sequence continues at coordinate 2,998 of JANMPK010000176.1, read as the reverse complement.
ATCGAAAAGCGGATGCGCGTGGTCGGCTCGTCGATATTATTCGCTGTGCTCTCCGCGATCACGGTCTGCATCATGATCGGGGTATTGTTCCTGATGGGGCTATCCAGTTTTTCGGCAGCCTGGGTAGCGGTCACAGTGTTCATGGTCGCACTGGTTTTGCTCGCCGCATGCCTTTTACAGTTCGTCCGCGAAATCAGACTAGCGACTTATGCAATTTACGTGCCCAAGGAATATCTCGAACTGCCGCCTGCTGCACCGAAATGCGTTCGCAAACCGCGCCGGTCGGTGTAGCCGATGGTCACTGTCTTGATTGTCATCGCCATCGTTTCGGCTGCGCTCCTCGTCGGGGCGTTATGGGGCGTATACGGCAAACTGTCCGACCGGACCGAGGGCTTCATTGTCGCGATCGCAGGCGGCGCGCTGATCATGTCGGTCATCGGCGAACTAGTCGAACCATCTGCGAAGGAGAGCAATGTCTGGGTGGTGATCGCGGCGCTTGCTGCTGGAGCCGCTCTGTTTTCAGCCGCCGATTACTGGATCGACGAAAAGCTGAAATCGGAGGAGGGCGTTGGTCTGCTCGCCGCCATCACCTTTGACGGCGTTCCCGAAAACCTTGCGCTCGGGGTTGCGCTAATTGGTGCTTCGCCAGCCGAGGTTGCGGCTTTGGCTGGTTCGATCCTGCTTTCGAACCTACCCGAAGCGGCGGGTGGAGCGCGCGAGATGAAGGACGGGGGCATGAAGCCACGCACGATATTCGCTTTATGGGGTGGGGCAACGGTGTTGCTGGCAGGGGCGGCGCTGGTCGGGAATATCGCTCTTGCCGGAGCCAATGTCCATGTACTTGCAGGAATCCGCTGTGTGGCGGCAGGGGCAGTGGTAGCCTCACTTGCAACCGAAGTCTTTCCAAAGGCCTTCAAGGAAGACCGCCACCTCGCGGGCGTTGCCACCGCTCTTGGCCTAATCATCGCTATATTGCTTGAAAGCCTTTCCGGCTAACCGCCCTTGCGGCCAAGCTGCTGGACCCGCGCAACAACCTCGTCACGCACCGCTGGCGTTACGAATTTGCCGATCTCGCCACCATAGAGCGCGATTTCCTTGACCAAGCGGCTGGCGATGGGTTGCAATGAAACCGCGGCCATCAGGAACACCGTTTCAATGTTCTCGTTCAATTGCCGGTTCATGCCCGTAAGCTGATACTCATATTCGAAATCGGTGACCCCGCGCACGCCGCGAATGACGACTGATGCGCCTTGGCTTTCGGCAAAATCCATGAGCAATGAATTGAACCCGACAACGCGGATATTGCTGTTACCAAGCGCGGCCACTTCGCGCTTGACCATAGCGATGCGTTCGTCGTCGCTAAACATCGGCGACTTTGCGGCGTTGGTGGTGACCCCGATGATGAGCTCATCAACCAGCTTCGTCCCGCGCTCAATCACGTCCATATGGCCGCGGGTGATGGGGTCGAATGTCCCCGGATAAACCCCTATCCTATGTGCCATTACCGGTCCCTCTGCGTAATGTAGCTGGCGATGGCGCGCAGCAAATCGGCTTCTTGGCCATAGCTCGACAATTGCCCGACTGCCTGCTCGACAAGCATGCTGGCCTGCTGCTTGGCGCGGTCGAGGCCCATGAGCGACACGAATGTGCCTTTGCCTGCGTCCGCGTCTTTATGCAGGGCCTTACCCGCCAGTTCGGGGTCGCCCTCAACGTCCAATATGTCATCGGCAATCTGGAAAGCCAAGCCTATGTCGCGGGCATAGCCGCGCAGATGTGTGCGCCCTTCGGGCGGCACATGACCAAGGATCGCGCCCATCTCAACGCTGGCGGCAATCAGAGCGCCGGTTTTCAGCGCCTGTAGCCGGGTCACCGTCGGCAGATCAAAGGTCGATTTCTCGGCCTCCAGATCCATCATCTGCCCCCCGGCCATACCGTCTGGCCCGCTGGCCAGCGCCAGCGTTGCGATCAGCTCGCTGCGGATGAACGGATCGCTATGGGTTCCAGAATTGGCCAATATCTCGAATGCCAGCGCATGCAACGAGTCGCCCGCCAGCACCGCCGTTGCCTCGTCATACGCGCGGTGGACGGTAGGCTTGCCGCGCCGCATATCGTCATCGTCCATGCACGGCAGATCGTCGTGGATCAGCGAATAGACGTGGATGGCCTCAACTGCGGTTCCGACACGCAACGCGACATCACGGCCGACATGGAACAACGATGCAGTCGCCACCACCAATAACGGTCGCAACCGCTTGCCACCGCCAATAGCTGCATAGCGCATCGCTGCATAAAGCGGATCACGTGCGTCGCCGGGAGAAGCCAGTAACTGTTCGAAATCCTGATCAATCTCGCGCGCAATTTGCACCAGCGCATTCTTCAACAGCGTCGGGTTGGCCGCGTCAGCCATTATCCGGCGTCGAATGCCGTTGTGCCTGTGGGGCTACCATCGGCCCCAAGCGTAATCGCCTCAATCCGCGCCTTTGCCGCATCCAGCCTTTGCTAGCACAGCGCACGCAGCTGGTTACCGCGCTCATATAGAGCAATTGCTTCATCAAGCGGAGCTTCGCCGCTTTCCAGCTTATGAACGATCTCTTCGAGTGCCTTCAAAGCTTGTTCAAAATTCATGTCGGTTGCTTCTTGCGTCATATTGGGCAGCATTGGCGCGCGCGGGCAGGCGGGTCAAGTATTTCGCCGTCTCACAATTCTTGAACTACCACGCACAATTTTACTTTCCAATGTCATAAAGCTGATGCAAATATATGGTCTATGAAAAAAACGCTCCTCATCCTCGCCCCGTTGTCCATGCTTGCGTTAGCGGCATGCAACAAATCTGAAACCCCTGACGAAGGTGAAGCCGGTGCCGAAGGCGCTGCTGCAACCGCTGCGCCAATAGAAATGCCGCCCGCGATCACCGCCTCAGGTACCTATCGCTGCGCCGATAACACCATATTATACGTTGATTTTCTCGGTGCAAATGTTGCCGCCGACATTCGCGTTG
>JANMPK010000174.1:0-9669 GCA_031369825.1 Sphingomonadales bacterium | reverse complement strand
AGCCATGAGGCACTGCTGCTGCCGTATGAGCAAGCCATGACGCGGCAGGATTCGCTGACTGGCGGTTGGTATGACACATCCGCGCATTTCCTGTGGATTGGCGACCGCACGCGTTTTGAAGGTTCTGCACATGTCGAATATCTGCGCGGCATTGGAAATCCGATCGGCATCAAATGCGGTCCGAGCCTTGAGCCCGATGCGTTGTTGCGGATGCTCGATACGCTTAATCCGTCACGCGAGGCAGGGCGGATAACGCTGATATCGCGGTACGGCCACGACAAAGTCGAAAGCGGCCTGCCGATATTGGTCCGCGCGGTGCAGCGCGAGGGGCATCCGGTGATCTGGTCGTGCGACCCTATGCACGGCAATGTGATTAAATCGGCGAGCGGCTATAAAACGCGTCCGTTCGAACGTATCCTCGCCGAAGTGCGCGGCTTCTTTGCTGTGCACCGTGCCGAGGGCAGCTTTGGCGGCGGCATCCATATCGAGATGACCGGGCAGAATGTCACTGAATGCACCGGCGGTGCGATTGCAGTGACCGATGAAGGTCTAGCGGATCGTTACCATACACATTGTGATCCGCGGTTGAACGCGGCGCAGTCGCTCGAACTAGCCTTCTTGCTAGCCGAAATGCTCAATCAGGAATTGACCGAACGGGCCAGGCAGGCGGCATAATGCAAGGCACCGTCGTCAAATCGGGCATCGGTTTTGGCAGCGCGCTTGCCATCGTCATCAGTTATACTGCGCATAAATCGGTGTTGTGGGCGATCATCCACGGCATTTTCAGCTGGTTCTATGTGGCTTACTTCCTGATTAGGCAGTAAATTCAGGTAACTATATGTAGTTCTTGCGCCGTGATGCGCTGCGTTGGTAAACAGATGTCATGAAGCAGAGACTGACCGTCCTCTTGACTGCATTGTTAATAACGGCCTGTTCAACGAATGTTGAAACACGTGTGTCGAGCAGCGGCATAAATTCTCCAAAGCCCGACCAATATATGATCTCGACTTTTGCCGAGGCATCGCCAGAATTACGCAATGCTTACACGCTTGTTGCCAGGAATATGGAGCAAAATGGTTTTGCGTTGGCCAAAGCCGCGCCGTTGCACCTTGAAATAACATTGGATGCGCGGGACGCGGCATTGGCCTTAGGTTCAACTGATGGACCCGACGCCCTGTCACCTGCGAAACGCAAAAAGCCGATGCAAAGCTGTGAGGATAAGGAATATCGTTTGGGTGTCACGCTGACCCGGGTGGCAGATGGTGCCGAGGTCTATAAAAGCAGAGCCGCTGAATATCACTGCAAAATGCCAATGGCCGAAGCACTGCCTGTGTTGGTGGGTGCGGCACTCGCCGACTTTGGCAAGCCGCGCGGGAGTTATGTGGTTAAGCGGAAGGCGAAAGACTAAGCCTCTGGCGCTTCTGGCAGTGTCACTACGAATGAAGCGCCGCCCGTTTGGTTGTTAGTCGCCGTTATCGCCCCGCCATGCCGCTCGATAACCGCCTGAACAAAGGTCAGCCCCAACCCTGTCCCTTTTGCCCGGCCCTTCTGATCGCCGCTGCTTGCAAAACGGGTAAATAGATTGGGCAGTATTTCGGTCGAGATACCCTGGCCTTGGTCGGTGATGGTAACAACAATATTGGAACTAGGGCCATCGGTATGGCGCGATATGGCAATGTCTATCGTGCCTTTGTCGGGGCTAAACTTGATGGCATTATCCACTAGGTTGCTGATCGCGCGCGACAGGCTATCGGGTTCGGCCAATACAAAGGCAGCGTTGCTGCTGTCACCGAACGCGAAGTGGATACCGCGTTCTTTGGCCAGTGGCCATAGGCTATCGGCAGCCTCGCGAACCAGATCGGCAAGCAATACATCCTCACCGGCAAATTCGGTTTCGGCCATACGGGCGATTTCGACGAAATCCTGTGCAAGCTGCATCGTCCGGCGCGCGCTGCGTTCAATGCGCTTCTTGGCATCGGCGTCGATGTCTCCATCGAGCAGAGCGATAATAGTCGACTGCGGCGCGCGCATATCGTGCGAGAGCAGTTGCAGCACCTCTTCGCGTTCCGCTTCAGCACGGGCCAAAGCGGTGATGTCGGTCAGGTAATGGATGTGGCCGTGCAGAACGTTGGCGTCACTACGCACCTCAGAACGGCGCATGACAAAGGTTCGGTCTCGCGGCGAAACAAAACGCACAAATTCAGGGCTGTGTTCAGCTTCATTGCCTGCACCGGTTTTTTGCAAATATTTTTCCACCAAAAGACGGTTATTAGCGGCGACCATCTGATCCAGCGCATTGGTCAGCTTCATTCCAGAAATAGACTGCTCCAGCCGTTCATCGAGCAACCGGTTGGTCAAGGTTACCATCCCTGACGGATCGGTCACAAACATCGGGTCGGGCAAATCGGCAAGCGTATCGGCGACAAAGCGCCGCAGATCGCGCATATGGTCAATGGCACCCGCCAAAGCTTCGCTTTGTCGCCCAACAATGTCTGTGGTGCGGCTTTGCCCGATGGGCAGCGGACTTGCTTCACCTTCTTGTTCAAGCGCGCTTAATTCGGAACCCATGAAGTCGCTCATCGCCTGCAACCGTCGCCATCCCCAAAGCGGATAGACAAGCAAAACACCCAGCAAGGCAGCGCCGGGGGCAAACCAGATACGAGCGGTTAACATACCAGCGCTCGCGGCCAATATGGCGACAATGGACAGCAGCGACATCACCAGCACCACGCGCGGCCGCCACCTTAAAAATCCAACCAGCAATAGCCACAGCGGTAGTAGCGAGAGGGCCAACGCCCATGCTTTGCCAATCGGTTTGGCAAAATCATCACGCCGTGTAGCACCCAGCATATTCGCCATGATTTCAGAGCCGGAAAGCAGACCACCTTCGCCATTGGGGGTTGGGAAGCTATCGCCCATACCCGCTGCGGTCGCACCAATGATGACATCGCGGCCTTCTATGAGTTCGACAGGAATGTCGCCTACCAACAGGTCTGCAAAAGAAATCTCGGCAAAACTGCCACGCCTTGCATAAGGAATAAGCAATTCTTGCCCGCAATCCGGGGCGCGTTTGAACACGGGGGATGGCTTGCCACCGGTTCCACGATAGGCACGTTCCATCAAATGCGGCCATATCACGCGTCCGCCGTCGGGACGGAAGCACAAAGCGGTCCTGCGCACGATGCCGTCTTCATCGAAGATGACATTCACATTACCCAAGGCTTTAGCATTGCCGGCAAAAGGAGGAATTGGCAAAATGGTGTCAAAGGCCCGGCCGTCGCTTCCCGGTGTCGCAAAATGCAGGGGTATGAACACCGGCGCTGGCCCCATTGCCATTGATTGGGCTAGGGCATTGTCAACATCACCATTGCTCGCTTCGCTTAGCAATATATCGAAGGTAATTGAACGCGGCTTTTTGGTTTGCAGCTTTTTAATGAGTTGCGCATGGATGCTTCTGTCCCAGGGCCATTTGCCCAAAGCGGCTAGGCTGGGGTCGTCAATGGCAACTATCAAGATGCCACGGTCAGCCGCCGGCCGTCCAGCAGCGCTCAATTGGTCATAGATCAGATTGTCAAAGGACGAAGTGCCACGCCACAGCAACGCCAGCACGACGATAGCCGTCGCGAGCAAACCAATGGCCAGCCATTCGATCGCAAGGCGCACCCTTAAATTCATTGTGCCTGTTCGGACGCGGTGGCCGAAAGATCAAGTCGCAATGGCTACGAACCGGATACCGAGAGCTTTTCGAGCGCTGTCCAGTTGATAGCAACCTCGCCGTCCAGATATTGCACCACACCAACGCGCCAATAATAGTCGCCTTTGGGCAGGTCGGACAAAATCACGCGGTCACTTTGCAGTCCCGCTTCATCAACCATTGCGATTTGGTCTGTGGCGTTCCTGAACAGCTGAAAATGGAAACGCTGGGTGCCATCCCCTTCGCCAACCCAGCGGAATACATAGCCTAAATCTTCTTTGCCAGCCGCCGCGCTGACACCATTGAGGCGGCGTTTGAATGCAAAGGTTGCCGGAAGACCCTGAATGCTATTGGCAGACAGTGCACGGGCGCGGACGAAATAATTGCCATTTGGCAGGTCCGCAAAGCTTGCTTTGCCGTCAACGACGATTTGGTCGGCGACTTGTTCGATAAATCCGGAATCAGCGGCAATAGTGTAGCGGGTGCCGTTAGTGCCATCGGCTGTCGTCGCCGAAAATTTGACAATCTTATCGGCTTGTGTGCGACCCGGCTCATCAAGCGCTGGTGGGCTGAGCAAGGCTTCGGTAATGACACCGCCATCGGCCTTAACCGCCAGGCCATTGCCCGCCAGCACTGGCTTACTATCTGCCGAACCGGCATCAACAGCAAGGCTGCCTTCCACCACTTCGGCGAAATCGGCGCTGCTTGCAGGATCAAAGCGCGACTGAAAATCGGTGCCGCGCACTGCCGACACGGCCTTTGGTGTGCGCACACGGTAACGGTCATCGCCTGATTTATGTTTGACCACCGATGACCGGATGCCGCCTTTTGCTACGTCAAAGTCATAATCCAGGCTGCCGCCCAGCACATAGCTGCGCAAAAGGCGGATGCGGATGTCGCTGTTCGACGGCAGCGAAACGCGTGACCCATCGTCGAGAAGCAAGGTTGCAAACGACGATTCCGCCGTACTGAGCGCTGCGCCTTCATTTAGCTCTTGTCCGACCGATGCTTGGGTCTGCCCGGCAAGAACGCGCCCACGCACCGACACCAATTTTGCCTTGGCTGGTTTATACTTTAATAAATTGCGCGGAATTTTGAGCACTTTGCCGACAGGTATCGCGAGCGGGTTGGCTATCCGATTGTGTCGTTGAACAATCTTGTAGGTCTCTGCACCAACCAGATACCGGTCACCAAGGCCGATTAAAGTGTCACCCTTGCGAACCACATAACGAACAGCATCATCATTGTCTGCAGCGCTGGCCGGATGCACCGATGCAAGCATCAATACAGATAATGATAACAATATCCGGGCGATGCGCATCATATTAAACCTCTATCTTGTTATGTGGCTTTGCCTATTGACTCCAAGCGATAGCCATAGCCGAATACAGTGAAAATCCGAAATCCGTTCTCGGGTTGCAAATCAAGCTTCGCGCGCACCCGCGAGATGTGCATGTCGAGCGTGCGTGTCGCAAGCGCCGCTGTCGTTCGCCAAATTGTTTCCATTATGTAATTGCGCGACAAAGTGCGGTCCGCATTACGGAAAAACAGGTCCGCCAACTCAAACTCTTTCGCGGTGAGCGGGATTGTGTTGCCATTGATTGTAACGGTCTGTTCAATGCGGTTTAGAATATATTTGCCATAAGTTGCCTGTGCGTCAAAGGCGCCTGCGCCCGCGTTACGGCGCAGCATGGCGTTGATCCGTGCAGCAACGACCGAACGGTCTTCTGGCTTGGTAATATAATCGTCAGCACCTGCATTCAGCGCGTCACTAATGTCTTTTTTGGCAGAGCGGTTGGTCATCATAATCACAGCCGGTCGTTCGGGCAGCGATGTCTTCATCCATTGCAAAGTAGCCAAACCATCTTTGCCCGGAATATTCCAATCCAGAATCAAAAGGTCAAATGTCTCACGCACCAGTGCTTGCGACAGCATATTGCCATCCGAAAAACTGACCGCGACATGGCCCATTTCTTCAACGATTGATTTCAGGAACGTGACTACATCGGTTTCATCATCGGCGATAACAACGCGCATATCTTTGATCCTACTCACCACGCCATATGTAAAATGACGTCTCTCTGCAGCGGCAGATAAGAGGAAACAGCAGCCTAAGCTAGCCAAAGCGATAGGTTGTTACAACCATTTACAATGCTTGCTATAGTGTGAAGCGGTGTAAAGCAGGCGAAAGATGGCTGGGGCGGCAGGGATCGAACCTGCGAATGCCGGCATCAAAAGCCGGTGCCTTACCGCTTGGCGACGCCCCATCATCTTGGCAATTATGCGTAGAAAGACGTTACCATCTTGCCTGCTGCGGCGGCCTTATAGCGCGTCAATCGCCAATGGCAATCGCCCAAAACCAGCAATTTTGCGATCAACCGATGCGTTGCACCCAACCATGCGGGTCGGGCGCGATGCCGCGTTGGATATCCACCAGTTTGGCGCGAAGCTGCTGGGTTATTTGGCCAGGGCCACCAGCACCAATCGTGAATGTTCCGCTTTCGCTATGTACACTGCCCACCGAGGTCACGACCGCCGCGGTGCCACAGGCAAAGGCCTCGACCAGTCTGCCCGAGGTTGCATCATCGCGCCATTGGTCGATGGCGTAACGTTGCTCACGCACCGTCAGACCTTGCTCGCGGGCCAAAGTCATGATTGATTCGCGGGTAATGCCTTCAAGGATGGTGCCGTCAGTCGGTGGCGTGATCAGCGTGCCGTCGTCAAACAGGAAAAACAGGTTCATGCCGCCCAGTTCCTCGATCCAGCGATGTTCAGCGGCATCGAGGAACACAACTTGGTCACATCCGCGCGCGATGGCTTCGGACTGCGCGACAAGACTTGACGCGTAGTTGCCTCCACATTTAGCAGCGCCTGTGCCACCCGGTGCTGCCCGGGTATAATGTTCGGAAACCCAGATCGAAATAGCAGGGGCGCCGCTCTTGAAGTAATTTCCGGCAGCCGAGGCTATGACCATATAGAGATACTCTGCGGACGGTTTGACTCCCAAAAAAACTTCGCTCGCGATCATGAACGGGCGCAGGTAAATCGAACCACCTTCGAGCGGTGGGAACCAGGCATGGTCAACTTCGACCAATTGGCGGCAGGATTGCAGGAACATTTCTTCCGGCAATTCAGGCATTGCCAGCCGTTTCGCCGACCGCTGGAAACGGCGAGCATTCTGTTCGGGGCGGAACAAAGCCATGCTGCCGTCTTCTAGGCGATAAGCCTTCAGCCCTTCAAAAATCTCTTGCGCATAATGGAGCACTGCGGTTGCCGGATCAAGCGTCAACGGCCCGCGAGGCCCGACCTTGGCGTCGTGCCAGCCTATGCCTTCGATATAGCGGATCGTGACCATATGGTCGGTAAACACCCGACCAAAACCAGGGTCGAGGAGCAATTCGGCGCGGTGGGCAGGGTCAACCGGGTTGGGGTTTGCCTCAAATGGAAATGCACCAGCCGTCATATCTGCTCTCGTCCTAGTAAAGGGTTGCACTGTCCTATGGCCTGCGCCAAGATACGTCAATATGGCTGTCCCATCTTCCCTTGCCAGCGATGGCATGACCGCTGCTGCTTCACCGCTGTTCCTGCGCGAACATGAGGTGAGACGTGGGGTCGAGCTGTTATTCTTTGGTTACACCCGCCTGACACGTTCGATTGATGAAGGTCTGGCCGAACATGGCTTGGGCCGTGCGCACCACCGCGCTCTCTATTTTATCGCGCGGCAACCCGATCTGACGATTAGTGAATTGTTGAAAATACTCTCAATTACCAAGCAATCGCTTGGCCGGGTGCTCACTGATTTGGCCGGACACGGCTTTGTCGAAACGCGCGCTGGTGTGGTGGACCGGCGGCAGAAGCTTTTGCGTCTAACGGCACAAGGCGCAGAATTTGAAGCGCAATTGTTCGATTCGCTGCGTAACAATCTGGCGGCGGCTTATGGCGCCGCGGGGCAAGAATCGGTTACCGGTTTCTGGCGCGTGCTCGAAGGTCTGATCCCGCCCGCCGACAGGCAGATGGTCGCCGCACTGCAGAAGGATATCCGATGAGCGAACTTCTCCACCGGCTGGAGGCAGCAATCGTCGCGCGACGCGGCGCATCGCCCGACAGCAGCTATGTCGCGTCGCTCTTCGCTAAAGGCCGCGAAAAAATCGCGCAAAAGGTCGGCGAGGAAGCGACCGAGACGGTGATCGCCGCGCTATCGGGCAATCCTGCCGACCTGACAGCAGAAGCAGCCGATTTGCTGTTCCACCTGATGATCCTGCTGGCCGACAGCGGGCTTTCGATTGGCGATGTGCTCGACGAACTGCACCGGCGCGAAGGCATGTCAGGCCACGCGGAAAAAACCGCAAGGAAGGAGTGAACTATGCCCATCGACGCGACTCTGCCTTATGACGACCAGAATATCTTTGCCAAAATTCTGCGCGGAGAGATTCCCAATCGAACCGTCTATGAAGATGACTATGTATTGGCGTTTCATGACATCAACCCACAGGCGCCGGTGCATGTGCTGATAATTCCCAAGGGCGCTTATGTCAGCTGGGACGATTTTAGCTCAAATGCGAGCGATGCAGAGATCGCCGGTTTCATTCGCGCTACCGGAACCGTCGCCCGCGACCTTGGCCTTGTTGCCCCCGGCTACCGTGTCCTCGCAAACGTCGGCATCGACTCGCATCAGGAAGTTCCGCACCTTCACGCCCATCTTTTTGGTGGAAAACCGCTCGGACCGATGCTCATGCGGTGAAATTAAGTTGCGCGCTTCGCATTAGCGGTTAGTTTCCCGGCCATAATGAATCCGTCGGGGAGATTAAGATGGCGAGTAATCAGCAATCCGTGATGCAGCGAATGTTCGCGCGCAAAACGATCGCGCAGGTGCAGCGGGAAACCGCGAATAGCGAGTTGAAGCGCTCGCTTGGCAAGTGGAACCTGCTTCTGCTTGGCGTGGGCTGCATCATCGGTGCGGGTATTTTCGTTCGCACTGGCAGTGCAGCGGCACTCCATGCGGGGCCGGCGGTCATGCTGTCCTTCGTTGTTGCGGGTCTGGTCTGCGCTTTTGCCGGGCTTTGCTACGCCGAACTTTCTTCAACCCTCCCGGTTTCCGGATCGGCCTACACCTACAGTTATACCACACTCGGCGAATTTGTCGCGTGGATCATGGGCGCACTGCTCTTGCTTGAATATGGCCTTGCCGCCTCGGTGGTCGCGGTCGGGTGGGGCGGTTATGTCGTGAGTTTGCTGGCCGACTTTGGCCTTGTCATACCCGCGCAATTTACCGGTCCCACAGGACATGCGGTAATGAAAGACGGCGTTCCGTTGCTCGTCGATGGCGCAGCCGTCACTGCAATTTTCAATCTTCCTGCCTTCCTGATTTGCATGGCGTTGTCGCTTTTGCTGATGATCGGCGTGTCGGAATCGGCGAAGGTCAACAACATCATCGTTGCGATCAAGGTCAGCGTGCTGGCCGCGTTCATCCTTGTTGGCGGCTATATTGTTCTAACTAACCTTCCGGAGCTTATGGCGAAGAACTGGACGCCGTTCATTCCAGAAAACACCGGCCCGGGGCAATTCGGTGTCGATGGCATCATGCGCGCGGCGTCAATTGTGTTCTTCGCCTATATCGGTTTCGAAGCCGTTTCGACTGCGGGCCAGGAAGCGAAAGACCCGAAGCGCGATATGCCGTTCGGTATTATCGGTTCGCTGATTGTTTGCACCGTCATTTACATGCTGGTCGCGGCGATCATGACCCTGCTGGTGCCTTATGCCACGTTGAACGTGCCCGATCCTGTTGCAGTCGTGGTCGACAGCTTCGGTCCACAATGGGCGTGGCTTGCGAAGACCATCAAGATCGGTGCCATTATCGGCCTGACGTCGGTGGTTCTGGTTTTGATGTATGCGCAAACGCGTATCTTTTACACTATGGCGCGCGACGGATTGTTGCCCAAGATTTTCTCGAAGGTGCATCCGAAGTTCCAGACGCC
>JANMPK010000160.1:0-8177 GCA_031369825.1 Sphingomonadales bacterium | reverse complement strand
TCGGCGAGGGCCAAGAGGCGATGTTTAGTTGCCTCGATTATGCGCCGGACCAACTACCCGCCGACCGCCCGCGCTACCTGATGGGCGTCGGCAAGCCTGACGATCTGGTCGGCGCAGTGGCGCGCGGCATCGATATGTTCGACTGCGTGCTGCCCACAAGGTCTGGCCGCAACGGACAGGCATTCACGCATCACGGCCCGATCAACATCCGCAACGCCAAATTTGCCGAAGACCAGGGACCGCTGGATGAGAAATGCACCTGCCCGGTCTGCAAGACATGGACTTGCGCTTATGTGCATCACCTCATCCGGTCGGGCGAAATCCTCGGCGCGATGCTGATGACGCAGCATAATCTGCATTATTATCAGATGCTGATGGCCGATATGCGCGCGGCGATATCGGAAGGTCGGTTTGACGCCTTTACTCGGACGTTCCGGCGTGATTATTTGCGCGAATGAATGAGGACTTTCTTCAAGGCACGGTGCATCAGGCGCAGAATGATTTGCGTGATGCGATTGAAGCCGATGCAGGGCTGTTCACTCTGTGGCAGAACCTCACGCCGCTGGGCCGTAACGAGTTTATTTGCTGGGTTGATGACGCCAAGCAAGCACCGACGCGCCAGCGCCGGATTCAGCGGACAGTCGAAGAGCTGATGGAAGGCAAGAAACGCCCATGCTGCTGGGCCGGCTGCATCCACCGGACAGACAAGGCGCCGAGCAAGTGGCAGCAGGACGTGCTGATTGATAAGAAGAAAAAATGATCTGGGTTATCGCACTCTGTTGTCATCCCCTCGAAGGCGGGGATCCATGGTCGAACCCATCGTGCTGGACGAACATATTGTCGAAACCGATATCTCTGGCCATGGATTCCCGCCTTCGCGGGAATGACAAAGGTTAGTTATGGATCGTGTCGCAGCGGCCATCGAACGAGCCCTAGCCAACAGCCCCTTCCTCGCTGGACTGATCGAGCGCAACGCCGATCTCATGTCTTTAATCGAAGCGGGTGATTTTGACGCGGCTCTCGCTAGCGCCCTCGCGCGCCAATCCGACAAGGTTGCCACCACCCTCCGCCTACAACGTCAGGGCGTCGCGCTTCTCACAGGCATAGCCGATCTCGCGGGTATCTGGGATCTGACGCGCATCACCTGCATCCTGTCGGATTTCGCCGACCACGCACTTGATGTCGCGATTGCTGCCGCCATCGAAGAACGGACGCCCGGCGCTCCTAATCACGGCTTTGCTGTCATCGCGCTTGGCAAACATGGCGGGCGGGAGCTCAATTATTCGTCTGATATCGACCCGATTTTCCTGTTCGACCCGCAAACCCTGCCGCACCGCGAACGCGATGATGTGGCCGAAGCGGCGGTGCGTTATGGTCGGCGTGTCATCGAATTGCTCAGCGCAATCGACGTCGATGGCTATGTCTTCCGCGTCGATATGCGGCTGCGCCCCTCACCGGAGGCAAGCCCGATTGTCCTGCCGATTGAGGCGGCCATCAGCTACTATGAATCGAGCGCGCTGGCATGGGAACAGGCCGCCTTCATCCGTTCGCGGGTATGCGCCGGTGACCGGGCGATGGGCGATTATTTCCTGAAAGCCATCCAGCCGTTTATCTGGCGCAAATCGCTCGATTTCGGGCAGCTGAAGAATATCACTGCAATGACAGCTCAGATCAGAGGCCATTATAGCAAGGGGCAGCAGCTAGGCCCCGGCTTCGATGTCAAACGCGGACATGGCGGCATCCGCGAGTGCGAATTTTTTGCGCAGGCCCATCAGCTGATCCACGGCGGACGCGATGCAGCACTTCGTGTTGCAGATACGCGCGCGGCGCTGGCCGTATTGGGCAATGCAGGATGGATAAAGCCGAGTGAAGCGGAAACGCTGAGCCGGGCTTATGAAACGCTGCGCACAGTCGAACACCGGTTGCAGATGCACGACGACCGGCAAACGCATAGCATTCCTGAGAATGCGGAAACGGCAGACGCCGTTGCGCGGCTGCATGGTCTGGCCAATGGCGAAGCGTTGCTGACGCTGTTGCGACCAATTACTGCCGAGGTTGCCGCCATTTACGACCGGATGGTTGATGATAGCGGAACCGACGGCCCGCGCCTTGCCGCCGAAGGCCTGCCTCTCGAAGACCAGCTGCGCGACATGGGCTATACCGACCCCATCGCCGTGATGCAGCGACTGGTTCGCTGGCGCAGCGGCAAAATCCGTGCAGTCCGCAGCGCATCCGCGCGCGAGGCATTTGAAGCGGTGTTGCCCGCGATAATGGCGGCGCTGGCACAGGCCCCCGACCGCGATTCCGCGCTGGCTAGATTCGACAATATGATTGAAACGATGTCGAGCGCAATCAATGTGTTCCGCCTGCTTGAGGCACGGCCCGCTTTGCTACAACTGGTCGCAGACATATTGAGCTATGCGCCGACTTTGGCCGAGGCATTGGGGCGGAACAGCGAATATCTAGATGCGCTGATCGACAGCAGCGCGATGGATTTGCCCGGTGACACGGTGGATTTAGTGGCCGCGATGGAGGCAAGGGCTACCGATGCAGACTATCAGCTGCTGCTCGACCATGTCCGCGCCTTTGTCGGCGAAAAGCGTTTTGCCTTGGGTGTGCAGTTGATCGAAGGCCGCAATGATGCGCTCGATATCGCAGGCAGCTACGCCCATCTCGCCGAGGCGGCTTTGTTCGTGTTGACACAGGCGACGGTTGCCGAATTTGAAAAGGCGCATGGCAAGGTTCCCGGCGGCGAGCTTGTCATCTTGGCTCTCGGGCGTTTGGGCGGTGAGGCGTTGACCCATGCGTCCGATCTTGATGTCGTGCTCTTGTTCACCGGTGATTATGGAACGGAATCGAATGGCGTGCGGCCGCTCGGCGCAACGCAATATTTCAACCGGCTGGCGCAGCGGGTGGTTGCTTCGCTAACCGTCCCAACGGCATCGGGGCAGCTATACGAGATCGACACCCGTCTTCGTCCATCCGGTGGTGACGGGCTGCTTTGCGCGAGTATCGCCAGCTTCGCGCAATATCAGCGCGAGAGCGCGTGGACATGGGAGCATATGGCGCTGACCCGGGCGCGGTGCGTTTATGGCTCCAGCTCCGCTCGCGCAGAAGTACATGCAATTATCCGCCAGGTGCTTTGCAGCCCGCGTGATACGGCTAAACTGCACATAGACGTCGCCCAGATGCGCCGCGACATGGCGGCGCATAAACCACCCAAGGGCGAGTTGGACGTCAAATTATTACCCGGCGGATTGGTCGATCTGGAATTTATCATCCATGCCCTGCAGTTGGAAACGCACAAAGCGCTGCATCCGCAGCTGGACAGGGCGATCAACGATCTAATTGCAATCGGCAAGCTGCCTGCGGAAATCGCTGATGCTTACGCGCTGCTGAGCAAATTGCTGGTTCTGGTGCGTTTGGTCACACCCGATTGTGATTTTCCTCCCGAACCGGCCCAAGCGCTAATCGCCAAAAGTCTGGGATATGACAATTGGCCCTACTTGCTTACCGCAATTAAGCGTTTTCGCCATGTTGTCATAGAGCAGTGGCAGCAGCTATTCGGGGCTCGCGACTTTTGAAAAGGACTTCAGCATGACCGACACAAATGACACCCTGCCCGCCGTTGATGTTCTCGATAGCGAGGGCAACACGGTCAACCTTGCTAAACTGGAAGCGCCATTCGTGCTCTATTTCTATCCCAAGGCCGACACGCCGGGCTGCACCAAAGAAGGCCAGGGCTTTTCCGCTTTGTCAGATGCCTTTGCCAAGGCGGGTGTCACCATTTACGGCATGTCCAAGGATAAGCCGACAAAGCTTGCCAAATTCGCAGCGAAATACGGTCTGACGGTTAATTTGCTGTCCGATGAAGCCAGCGACGCGACCGAGCAAATGGGCGTTTGGGTCGAAAAATCAATGTATGGCAAAGCCTATATGGGCATTCAGCGCGCGACTTTCTTGGTCGCCAAAAACGGGAAAGTGTCAAAGGTCTGGCGTAAGGTTAAAGTCGCCGGCCACGCCGAAGACGTGTTGGCCGCAGCGCAGCAGTTTGGCTGAGTTGTACCATACGACCGAATCGAATCACACGGCGCGTGCCGAATCAGGCCGATCTGGATCATGCTAAAAATATGAAAATATGCGCATTTTGGCGGGAACAATAAGCGCTGAATCGGGTTATCTAATGGCGGCTCTATATCCTTGGTTATAGTGAAAAATGCAGCTTGCGAGCCACTTTTGCCAAGGGTTACATGCTCGATTCAACGACTCAACGCGTTTGAACGGCGGTTTAACCCGCGATAGCGACCTGTAGGTTGCAATCATATGACGGCTTCGTCACCTATCATCACATAAGGGGTGGGCAGATCAACTGCCTTGTAAAAACTTCGGGGCTGCGCACTAGCGTGGGTCGCATTAAAAGGTACGAACACGTTATGGTATGCAGCGCTTTGGCCAATGGCCAATCACTGACCCTTAAAATTGTGTCAACGTTAGGCATTTTATTTTCGGCTTCGGCGATGACCGCCCCAGCTATGGCTAATTCAGCCGCAGCAACCACTTCGGACAGCTTTCGGGTATCACCCGAAGATGTGAAGGCCAACCAGACCGCTTTGGGCGTGTCGGACCCCGAGTTTCGCGCACTCAGCGACAACTGGGGTAAGATCAACGGCCTTTCGACCAAAACCGACGTTGCCGTTCCTTCGATCAACCCTGTCGAAATCATGAAATTCTCAAGCGGCTATGGATATCGCAGCGCACCAACGCGTGGCGCCAGCCGCAATCACAAGGGGATCGACATTCCCGGCCCCGTCGGCACCCCGATCTACGCAACCGCAGACGGCATGATCGGTCGCGCGCAGTGGGTTAGCGGCTACGGCAAATTTGTCGAAATCAATCACGGCAACGCAGTTCAAACGCGTTATGGCCATCTATCGGCGATGAACGTCATGCCCGGCCAACGCATCAAAAAGGGCGATGTTCTGGGCTATATGGGTTCGACCGGCCGTTCAACCGGCAGCCACCTGCATTATGAAGTGCGGGTTGCAGGTGAAGCCATTAACCCAAGCGCCTTTCTTTCACCTTTGAAAGCCGAAGATACAAATGCAAATATCTTGCTAGCTACAAAGCAAGCTGGTAGCAAAGCTATCGGTGGGCCTGCTGAAAACGAGTAAGCGGGTTTTACCAAACGCATCACCTTTGGGAGAGGGTGTAATCTCTGGGGGCTGGTAGGGTGAAAACCTTACCGCCCCTTTTCTTTATCTCCGATCAGCCCTACATTAGCCCTATGACAGACAATCAAGTCATTTCCATGACCGATAATGCCGCGCGCCGTGTAGCCGAAATCGCCATCAAGCTGGGCAAGCCAGCCGTGTTGCGCCTGTCGGTGGAAGGCGGCGGTTGTTCGGGCTTCCAATATCGTTTTGGCTTGGCTGACGCGGTGGAGCCCGATGATATCCGCGCCGAGGGCGAGGGTGCGTCGCTGGTGGTCGATCCGATAAGCCTTGATCTGGTGCGTGGCTCTGCCGTCGACTTTGTGGAATCACTTGGCGGCAAGTCGTTTCAGGTGACCAATCCACAGGCGCAGGCCGGTTGCGGCTGTGGTTCAAGCTTTTCGGTTTGAACCGATAAGCACCGCCCGCTAGGGTGGTCCTATGCGCATAGCCACTTACAATATCAACGGCGTCAAAGCCCGCCTGCCCCGCCTGCTCGAATGGCTGGAGGAAACCAAGCCTGACATTGCCTGCCTGCAAGAGGTCAAATCGCAGGATGAGGGCTTTCCCGCAGCCGAGTTCGAACGCATCGGTTACGGCGCGATCTGGCACGGGCAGAAGAGCTTTAACGGTGTTGCCATCCTTGCGCGTGATGCCCAGCCGGTCGAAACTGCGCGCGACCTGGCCGGTGACCCCGAGGACGAACAATCGCGCTATCTGGAGGCCGATGTTCACGGCGTGCGGGTGGCGACGATCTACCTGCCCAATGGCAATCCGCTGCCGGGGCCTAAATTCGACTATAAGCTCAGCTGGATGAAGCGCCTGCGCGCGCGGGCGGCAGAGTTGCTCCACGCGGAAATCCCGGCGGTGCTCGCAGGCGACTATAATGTCATCCCGACGCCGCAGGATATCTGGGCACCGACCGCGATGCTGGACGATGCGCTGCGCCAACCCGAAAGCATCGCCGCCTATCGCACGCTGCTGGCGGACGGCTGGACCGACGCGCTGGCTAGCCATTATCCGCAGGGCGGCATCTGGACCTATTGGGATTTCCAGGCCGGCGCATGGCAACGCGACCACGGCTTTCGCATCGACCATCTTCTGCTCAGCCCGGCGGTGGCGGACCGGCTGGTGTCCTGCGGCGTCGACAAAGAGCATCGCGGGCGCGAAAAGGCCAGCGACCATGCCCCGACATGGATTGAATTGACGGATTAGAAATATATTGTAGCACTCGCTACATTTCTATATGGCCGAGTCATAGTCACCGATAAGGATATGACATGACCACGCATAGCAACGGCACCGCGTCACAGCTAACGAGCGCTCAGATCGCGATACTGGCCATCTACGGCACCATATTATGGTTTCTCGCAGCCATGCTGGTCCGCAATATTGGCCCGATGGGCGCGCTGGATGGCGTTTGGGGATTAGCCGCCTATGCGCTGGTCATTCCCGGCACTATTCCCGCGGTCTTGCTCGCACGGCCACTGGCCAAGCTGCGCCACGATCAGATGGCGATCGGAATCGCCGTTGTCACCGCCACAGCATTGCTGCTCGACGGCGTCGCACATGCGTGGTTTCCAGAACTTTATGGCACAGACCCCGCGCTGATCGTCAAAGGCGCTGCCGCGATATTCTGGGGCGCGGGTGTCGGCTTGGTGCTGGCTTTCATCATGAATAAGGAGGACTCGAAATGACCCTGTTCCGTTTGCTGCTCGTCGCGATCATCGCCGTGGTTGGCGGCTATACAGCCTTGGTATTGAGCGAACATGGCTCGAACTTTTTGCCGGTTTATTTCGACGACATCGCGGAGATGGCATGGGCGGGCCAGTTCAATATGGATTTCTCAGCTTTCCTGATCCTGGGTTCGGCTTGGTTGATGTGGCGGCACCATTTCTCTCCGCTCGGTCTGCTTTTCGGGATCATTATTTTCGTTGGCGGCGCGCCATTTCTGTGCACTTATTTGCTGATCGCCAGCTTTCAAGCCAATGGTGATGTCAAAGAGCTGTTGCTTGGAAGAACGCGAGCGTCAGTTTGAGAATATTTCACGCGAAGAACGCGAAGGGCGCGAAGACGTTTTGGCTCGATTTAATGCGCTCGGTTCACCCGAAGCGGCGATGAGCTTGTATTGACGTGTTGATTGACAATCCGCCGCAGCCCCTCTCGGAACGTCGGTGCGCCGAAATTCATCAACAGGCCGACCGGCAAGTTCAAGAACCGCAAATAGGTTAGCACTTGCTTGCCATGAACCGGTGCCAGTCTCTCAATCGACTTCAGTTCAATCAGCAACTTGCCTTCGATTAAAAGGTCTGCTCGAAATCCATCGTCAATTATCAAATCGTCAAAACATATGGGAATTATTCTCTGTCTTTCGACCGATAGTCCACGCTTTGAAATGACGTTCGCCAAAACGGCTTCATAGGCGCTTTCGAGCAAACCCGGCCCAAGCCCCTGATGAACCTTCAACCCGCAATCCACGGCAATCGCAGCGATGTCCTCCACGTCCATCTACTTCCCCTTCGCGCTCTTCGCGTTCCTCGCGTGAAAAAAATATCAAAGCGCATCGGCGACAACATCATCAAGGCCAAGGCTTTTCAGGACCAACATCCCTTCGATGCTGACCAGCAATTTGGCCGCGTCGATGTCACGCTGTGCGTCATTATCAGACTTAAGCTGCCCCTTGCCCCATTCCAGAAAACCGCGCCCGATTTGCTCGCCCACCGCGCGGTAATATGCGTCGCCCATCGCGGCCTTTGACGCGACCTCAAGCCATATCCGCATATAGGGCCACAGATCGGGCGCAAACAGCATATCTGCAAACTGGCGGCGGAGGTCATCAATCGGCATCGGCACAGGCGAAGCACGTTCCGCGAGCATCGACACCAGCCGTGCGGCAATAAGCTGTAGAGCGGCCGAAATAATTTCCGCCTTATCCTTGAAATAATATAGCAGCATCCGGTCGCTGGT
>JANMPK010000155.1:0-2248 GCA_031369825.1 Sphingomonadales bacterium | reverse complement strand
CGCACCGTATATTCCTTGCGCCCGTCCTTGAAGGTCAGCTCGACCGGCAAGCCGCCGGTGCCGTGGAGAATGATGAGCTTCTGGTCGGGGAGGAGGTCTTCCCACGGGGTGTCGAGGTTGAAGTCATAGGCCTTGGCGAGGCTTGACAGCACCTGCATATAATAGGGGCTGGGCGGGTTGGATTTCGCCCACGGCACGACCGCGCCCTTCTTGAGGCTGAGATGCTCGTTGGGGACGACCAGTTGCGGGTCGAATTCCTGCCGCTCGCCGAGGCCATCGCAATCGGGGCACGCGCCTTGCGGGGCGTTGAACGAGAACAAACGCGGCGCGATTTCGGCAATGGTGAAGCCGCTGACCGGGCAGGCGAATTTTTCGGAGAAGACGATGCGGTTGGCGGGGAGGCCGGTCTTCTTCATACCTCCCGTTCGTGCTGAGCTTGTCGAAGCATCGTCGCGCTGTGCCACCTGTCCTTCGACAGGCTCAGGACGAACGGCATTTTGGGCTACGAACGGTGTTCGTGCCTCACCAAATGCGCTCGGCACCAGTTCGGCAACCGTGCCATCGGCCAAATCCACAAACGCCAGCCCGTCAGCCAGCTTCAACGCCGCCTCGAAACTTTCTGCCAGCCGCTGCTGGATGCCGTCCTTCACCACGATACGGTCGACCACGACCTCAATGTCATGTTTATACTTCTTGTCGAGCGCTGGTGCTTCTTCGATGGCGTATAATTCACCGTCGATGCGGACACGGGTGTAGCCCGAGCGCTGCCACTCGGCGAGTTCCTTGCGGTATTCGCCCTTGCGGCCCTGGACGGCGGGGGCGAGCAGGAAGGCGCGTGTGCCCTCGGGCAGCGCCATGACGCGGTCGACCATCTGGCTGACGGTCTGAGCAGTGATCGGCAGGCCGGTCGCAGGCGAATAGGGGATACCGACCCGCGCCCAGAGCAGCCGCATATAGTCGTAAATCTCGGTCACGGTCGCAACGGTCGAGCGCGGATTGCGCGACGTCGTTTTCTGCTCGATAGAGATGGCGGGGGAAAGCCCCTCGATATGTTCGACATCGGGCTTCTGCATCATCTCCAGAAACTGCCGCGCATAGGCCGACAGCGACTCCACATAGCGCCGCTGCCCCTCGGCATAGATGGTATCGAACGCGAGGCTGGATTTGCCCGATCCCGACAGCCCGGTAATCACGATCAACTGATCGCGCGGCAGGTCGATATCGACGCCCTTCAAATTATGCTCGCGCGCACCGCGCACCTTGATGTGGGTGAGTGACATGGATCAGGCTTGTTCCAGATTTGTTCTTAAAGCGCAAGAGTGCGTTTCGGGTTGGCTAAGTGTGGGGGGTAAAGTGGGTAATTTCAAGTATCGTGATCTGGATCATGCAGTTGGCGGCCCAACAGGACCTAATGCAGCAGTGATATGATTATCATTGTGATCGCATGACACTAGAAAAGTCGTGCAGCGGTCATATTTGGGTTATAAAGGTTTAATATGTTGAAATGCAGGGGCATATTCTGGGCAATTGCGGGCGTGTGGGCACTGACCAGCGCTTCCGCTGCATTCGCGCAAGAAACAGCGCTGCCGCCAATTGTTTTCACGCCCGGAACCGGCGACGGAACGACCACTGTAAATCCGGTGCCGATTCGTCCCAGCTTTTCCTGTGCCGGGCTGCCACAGGTGCAGAATATGTTTGCGATGTCTTATGCGCAATCAGGCCCGCAGCCAACGCACCGTCTTGATCCGACCCTCCTTAACCAGGCGCTTGCCAGCTATGCCAAATATCATTGCAGCTATGGCCGCATTTCTGGGCCTGCGTTGATCGTTGTTGTCGACTTTGCCAAGAAGTCGAATGAGCCGCGGCTTTACCGTATCGACCTGCGTACCGGACAGGGTCTGGACGATCCGATCCGTGTTGCCCACGGTATCGGTTCAGACCCTAATGATGACGGCATAACCGACGCGTTCGGAAATGTGCAGGACAGCCTGATGTCGTCGCTCGGACCTGCGCGCGGGGGTGAGATTTATGTCGGCATCAATGGCTATTCGCTGCGGCTTGACGGACTTGAGCCGTCGAATGATGCGATGCGCGCGCGCGATATAGTCGTGCACAGCTACAGCCCGTCTTTGATGCGCTATTTCAATGGCGAGTTGCTGATGATGCGGGGCGGCAGGCCGGGGACGAGCGAGGGTTGCTTTGTCGTTGAACCGGACAAGCGCGATTGGATTATGCAGACGCTGGTTGA
>JANMPK010000149.1:0-13627 GCA_031369825.1 Sphingomonadales bacterium | reverse complement strand
AACCACGCCGAAGACAAAGTGTTGATGTATGACGCGGCGTTTCAACCTATTATCGACCGGCTGAAGCCGTTTTTGAAAACTGTCGAGCATTATATCATTTTCGACCGTGGCAATAGCTACAAGGCCCTGATCGCGGCTCAGGACGGCAATTATGAATGGGCAAGCGGCGACGAACGCGATCCGTGCATGCTGTGCTATACCAGCGGCACGACGGGTAATCCAAAAGGTGTGCTCTATCAGCACCGCTCGACCATGCTGCACGCGATGGCAGAGATTGCGCCGTCGGTATTTGATTTAAGCCCGCAAGCCGCGTTGTTACCGATTGTGCCGATGTTCCATGCCGCGAGTTGGGGCTTGCCGTTCGCGGGTGCTGCGGCGGGGGTGAAATTTGTGTTCTCTACCACCAACGAAGCGCCGATCTTACACAAACTGTTTTTGGACGAGGGCATTACCCACTCTGCTGGTGTGCCGACGGTGTGGCTGGCTATGTTCGGGCATCTGGATGCCGAGGCCGCTGCGGGGCGCGATGCTTCTTTGGGCAAGCTCAAACTCGTGACCATCGGCGGGTCGGCGGCACCGCGCGCGATGATCGAGCGGTTGATGAAATCGGGTGTCCGCGTTTCGCATGCTTGGGGCATGACCGAAACCTCGCCGATTGGTACGATGGGCGCGCCCACACCCAATTGGGATGACCTGACGCTCGACGAGCAAATCGACGTCGTATGCAAGCAAGGCCGCACGCCGTTTGGCGTCCAGCTGCGCACCGTGGACGAGGCAGGCAATACACTGCCGCGCGATGGCAAAAGCGCCGGATCTCTGCAAATTCGCGGTCCGTGGGTGATTAAGCGCTATTTCAAGGCGCAGGAAGATGCGGTTGATGCCGATCAGTGGTTCGACACTGGCGATGTCTCGATACTCCACCCCGACGGCACGATGCAGATCACCGACCGCGTCAAGGACGTCATCAAATCGGGCGGCGAATGGATCAGCTCGGTCGATCTGGAAAACGCTGCCGTTGGTTGCCCGGGCGTGGCCGAAGCAGGTGCTATCGGCATTGCGCATCCGAAATGGGACGAGCGGCCTGTGCTGATCGTAGTACGCAAGCCGGGTTCCGACATATGCGAAGTGAAGGTGAAAGAATATCTTGCCGACCGTATCGCCAAATGGTGGATGCCCGACCGTGTGTTGTTTGTCGATGAACTGCCGCACACAGGGACAGGCAAGATCCAGAAGGTAGCTCTGCGCGCGCAGTTTAAGGATTTCAAGCTGGAAGGGTGATCTTTTACGTTAACAATCAAAACAACGACATCTGCCCATCCAAATTCGGTGGGCAGAACAAATCACTCCTCACACCCCATTTCGACCCAGCCAATCCGTGCTTGCGCTTGGCAATCTGCATCCGCGTTCTGATCAAAGCCGCCCAAGCGCCTTGTCCGCGCATCCGTGAAAAATATTCGGAGTCATTGTCTTTGCCGCCGCGCATGTCGCGGATGATGTTCATCACCTTGTCGGCGCGGTCAGGATAGTGGACATCCAGCCATTCGCGGAACAAATCCACCAGTTCGTGGGGCAGACGGATGGGTATCCATGACACGCTCGATGCACCATGTTCTGCGGCGGCCTCAACAATTGCCTCGATCTCGTGGTCGGTAATAGCCGGAATAATCGGCGCGATATTGACGTGAATATAGACGCCCGCGTCGGCTAATTTGCGCACCGCGTCGAGCCTTTTGGCGGGCGCCGACGCACGCGGCTCCAATATGCCTGCCAGTCTCGGATCAAGCGACGTCACCGACAACGCCACCCCTGTGAGTCCCAGCTTCGACAGCTCGACCAACATGTCCAAATCCTCCAAGACCCGCGCTGATTTGGTGGTAATCACAATCGGATGTCTGGTTTCCAGACATAGCTGCAATATCGAACGCGTTATCCGGTAGGTGCGCTCGATCGGCTGATACGGGTCGGTATTGGTGCCAATGGCAATCGGCGCCGGTTTGTAACCGGGCTTTGCCAAAGTCTTGCGCAGCAACGATGCGGCGCTGGGTTTGGCGAATAGCTTGCTTTCAAAATCGAGCCCCGGCGACAGGTCATGATAGGCATGGCTCGGTCGCGCATAGCAATAGACGCAGCCATGCTCGCATCCCCGATACGCATTAACCGACCGGTCAAAAGGCAAATCAGGCGAAGCGTTGAAGCTCAAAATCGACTTCGGATATTCCTCGGTAACCGTCGTCCGCAACCGCGACAACGAACCATCTTGCAATTCACGCGCATCCAGCCAATCTCCATCCTCCTCCCGCGTATTCAAATTGAAGCGCGTCGACGTGTTGTTCGCAGGCGCGCCGCGACCGGATGTTAGGGCATGGTGGAGTGATTTTGACATATTCAAAGCATAAAATATTTTTGAGAACAAATAAAGAACATTAACATATGTCATTGTAAATTCAGATTGTGCCGTTCAGATCTTTCTTAAGGGAGGTCGCAACAGCCATAATATGGACAATTCGCAGCTTAAACTTTTTGCCGAAAACGTCCCGACGTTATGTTGGATGGCCACTGTGGATGGCGAAATCATCTGGTTCAACAAACGCTGGCACAATTATTGTGGCACCAACGATGAGCAGATGGCCGATGGTGGTTGGCATTCGGTGCATAATCCCGACATGCTTTCAGAAATGATGGCCGATTGGAAACACGCCGCTGAAGCCCATATATCATTCGAATTGACGCTTCCGATAAAGGGGGCGGACGATGTTTTTCGTCCGTTTTTGACTAAGGTCGAACCAGCCTGTGATGATGACGGCCATGTTGTCGGGTGGATCGGCGTTCATACCGATATTTCTGCCCAGCAGACGGCAGAAACGCAGCTGCAATCCGCCCGGGATCAGCTATTGGCTGTTAATTCCTATCGGGAAGCGATCCTTGGGCAATTAGTCGAAGGTGTCATCATCACTGATCCCGATGGTCGAATCCTGTTCGTCAACGATGCCGCTAACAAACTGCACGGCGTTGCCAAGCTAAACGTGGAACCTGAGAACTACGCCACCGCCTATAGCCTGTTTACCGAAGCGGGTGAACCTCATCCGACCGACACATTACCACTGACCCGTGCAGTAATGAACAACGAAACGGTGATCGGCGCACGCTGGCTGATCCGCCGCAGCGACGGCACCGAAGTTGTCGCCATTGGCAATGCGCAGCCGGTCTATGCCGAACATGGTGCAAAAGTAGGGGCGGTGCTAACCATTCACGACGATACGCAGCGTTATGCAACTGAAAAAGCATTGGAAGAAGCGATCAAAATCAAAGACGCGTTGCTATATGAGGTTAACCACCGCGTCAAAAACAGTCTGCAAATCGTCACCTCATTGTTGACGCTACAATCGAACGCGAGCAACTCTGCCGAGCTTAAACAAAGCCTTAAAGAAGCCTGTTCGCGCGTCGATACCGTTGCCAGCCTGCACCGGCATCTATATTCGGAGGGCGGCCATACCAGCGTCGACCTGGCTGATTATGTCGAGGGTTTCACCGTCGAAACCGTCAATGCCTTTGCTGAGCGCGGAACGATCAAGTTAAACTTCGACAGTTCGGCCAGCATTAATCTGGGCATGGACCAAGCCGTTCCACTCGCGCTGATCGTTGGTGAGCTTTTGACAAATGCGATTAAATATGCGTTCGACGGGCAAACGCAAAATGAAATTCATGTCGCTATTTCTAGTGATAACAACGAAGTCCGGATTTCGGTGAGCGATAATGGCAAGGGTCTGCCAACCGGCTTTGACCCCGGCGGTTCGAGCGGCTTTGGTATGATGATCGTCAACGCTTTGTTACAACAGCTGTCGGGAATGCTCGAACTGGAGTCGCAAGATCGCGGTACGCGCTTTGTGATCAGGTTTCCGATGCCGGTTTAGTATGCTTAGGGTCGGGACGAGATGGCTTTATATAATTTTTCATAACCTTCTTCGTGGCTTTGTGTCTTCGTGTGAAATTTTTTACCACACAAAAAGGTCACGAAGCCACGAAGGTAGAAGAAAGAAAGCGCAGCGTATTCCATCTGGGCGTCTCGACTGACCTTTGGCCAAGTTTATCCTGAGCGGCTGCAAGCCAGCCGAAGGGCTCGACACGAACGGAAAAACGGGAAAACACTCCGTCTCCAAGACTTGCTAAGCGATACATCGCTAAACCAAGTCTTTTCTCTCCCGTGAGGGGAGAGAAATTTGGTCCTTTTCAAGCTCATCTTCCCTACCGCCAACCATCTCCCAATTCTGTTCCTCCGGATTGAACGCTTCGACATCCTCAACCCACCCGCCCGGCGGCTCTAAACTGCCACGCCACAGCGGATCATTCTTGCCTTGCGTGATAAAACTCTCCCCCAAATCATGCACACCGCCGCCATATTCGCGTTTGCGCACCGCACAGGCGGCCAATGTCTCGGCAATCTCCGCCTCGGCTTCCGCGTCCAGATCGACACCGGCAAATTGCTCAATCATCGCGGCCGCACGTTCGGGCTTGACGGTATCATTCCCTCTTGGTTTGCTGGCGCGCACGGTCATGGCGGTCATTTCCGATTCTGCGCAAACCATTCCATTCGTGTCGAGCATTGTCGAGACACCCAGCTGCGCGCCTGACGGATCGGCATCTCGACCGGGCTCGATGCGAACGGATTGGGAGGAATGAACCTCTCTTTCGGAAACCGCCGCTTTCGTGCGGACATAGTTGACGGTGACGCGCTTGCCTTCATTATCCTGCCCATATTGGCGCAGCAAAAACATCAGCAAACTGTTGGAAAATTTGCGTTTATAACCCTTCATCTCGCCGCGGACCCAGACCGGTTCCAGCTCGCCTTCAACTGCGCGTTCGAAGGCGATGTCTTTCAAAAACGCAACGCCAGCATCGACCGCTGCGTCCCACGCGCGTTTGAAATCGCCGCCTTGCGGGTGGTTGCGCAATTGGTAGCAACTAACCTTTGACATATTCACCGCCAAAGCCGCCTGCCGAACGCTGGCAGTTTCGGCGAGCGCTTCGATAAATTTGCGCTGGCGGGCCGGGGTCCAGCCATTTTCTTGGCGGACTTGGCGCGGAACGGGCTTGAAGTGCGGGATTTCGGCGGGGAGGGATTGTTTTTTCATTTTGGCATAATAACCAATATGGTTCTAAATGTCAAGAACGAATGTGGAACATATATTGCCTTCCTAACTCAGGTTGGGTTGACAAGTTGTGTGGTTGGGTTAACGCAAAGGGCGCAAAGATTTTGAAGATGTTAGCTTAAACTAAAGCCGCAGGCTTCTCAAAAACCAATGATAAATGACATTAGATGCACGCGCTCCCGCGCGTTATTGAATTAGGCTCTTCAAAATCTTTGCGCCCTTTGCGTTAAACAAAATGGCACCATACAGCCACCAAGCAGAACACGACATCAATCCCTAAATCTCACGCAATCTCGGCATTAGTTCAACAAAATTGCACGGCCGATGACGACTATCGAGCTGATGCACTAATATCCCGTCCCACCCGTCTTTCACCGCGCCGTTTGATCCGGGCAGGGCGAAGATATAGGTGCCGCGCGCCAATACGGCGCATGCGCGGGATTGGATGGTGGACGTGCCGATAGATTGATAGCTCAGCATCCTGAATAGCTCGCCGAAACCCGGAATATCCTTGGTCTTTACGCGGTCGAGGGCTTCCGGGGTAACATCGCGTCCGGTCAGGCCAGTGCCACCAGTCGAAATGATGCAGTCGATGCGCTCATCATCAACCCATGCGTGCAGGCGCGAGGTGATGAGCGAGGTGTCGTCGCGCAGGATCGCACGTTCGATGATATGGTGGCCCGCCGCTGTGATGCGTTCGGCCAATATATTGCCGCTGCTGTCGTCTTCCGCCGTGCGCGTGTCGGATACCGTCAACAACGCGATGTTGATCGGCTTGAAGGCACGGGTTTCATCGAGCGGCAATGCAGTCTCCGTTTTCCTGGCGCTTCACCGCGATGCTGCCCTTTTCGTTCGGGAAACGCGGCCACAGATACTGCGCGAGGCCGTTCATGCTGCCTGATGCTTTGTTCTCGCGCATTTCGTAAATCCAGTAATTGCGCAGGATGATCGAAACATAGCCGCGCGTCTCCCAATAGGGAATCGATTCGATGAACAGCAACGGGTCGCCATTGTCGCGGATTTCGCTGTTCCAGCGCGTGACCGGCGTCGGGCCTGCATTATAGGCGGCGATGACTTTGGGAAGCAGTCCGCCGGTTGCCGGCAAATCACGCAGTTTTTCGAGGTAAGACTGGCCATATTCCAAATTGACCGCAGGCCGGTCAAGCTCGCTTGCGGACAGCGAAACGCCGCGTGCGCGGGCCATGTCTTGCGCGGTGCCGGGGCGGACCTGCATCAAGCCGCGTGCGCCTGCGCCGCTGATAACATCGGTTTTGAAGCCTGATTCCTGCAAGGTGTGGGCATAGGCCAGTGCCGGATCAACGCGCCAGCCACCGGTTGGCTGCCAATTGGGCATCGGATAACGCGCCATTGCGTTCGAATCATTACGGGAAGGCCCATAATGCCCCATCCAATATTGGGTGGAGGCTAAATTGAGCGATCCGGCGAGTTGCGCAAGGTTAGCGTGCTGGCTGGCGTCACCGATTTTTGCTTGGAAGCGCAGCGCTTCATCGGCGAGCTTGGTTTCGCCGATTTCAACGAGGCTGACCGCGAGTTGGGCGTTTTCTTTGGTTCGCAGCGCGTTCCAGTCGAGCTTGGCTACTTTGGCGGCTTTACGCGCGATGGGTTCCATACCCAATGCTTCGCTGGCGAGTAATCCATAAAATGTTTCAGGAAGTTGTGCGGCATTCTGCAGACGCGACTGCACTTGTTGCGGTTGCTTTGCGGCCATCGCGGCGCGCGCGCTCCAGAACAGACCGGCGGCTTTCAGGTCATCGCCAGCGGCATTGCGTGATACGACATCAAATGCTTCAAATGCGGCGGAATAATCTTTCAGGCGCCATGACGCGAGTGCGTAAACCCATTGGCCTTGCGTGCCCCATTCACCACCGGAAACGCGGGCGATTCCGGACAAGCGCTTGGCCGATGCGTCGTCATTTTCGATATAATAGGACCATGCGACGCGGTAGCGCAGCTCGGTTAGCGCGTCGGTCGAAAGCTCGCCTGCTTTGCTGTCGAGCAATGCCTCAGCCGAGCGCGGGTCGTCATTCTTGATAAACGCCTGGAGTTCACCGCGCAGGCCGTCACCCGCTACATTGGTTGGCAAATCACGCTTTGGCGCACTACCGAGATAGGCAAAGCGACGCTGACCGGGGCGGTCGGGCAGAGCATCTGCCCCGCGCTTACGCGCCATTGTTTCAAGCTGTTCGGCCTGCGGTAGGTATGGTGCGGCGTTGAGAAGAGCCTGTAGCTGGGCCGCCTCAACCTTCGGGCTATTCGGCGCGAGATAAAGCTCGGCACGCGCCATAGCCGCCATTGGCCCGGCTGGCATGTTATCTATTAACTTCGCCGCATCATCCCATTTTTGCGCGCGAATAGCAGCATAAATATCTAAAAAAGCGTTTTTTTCTGACTTACTCAAGATTGTCGGCGCTGGCTGTGACGGCATTGTCCGAAACCCGTCGCTGGTATTCGCCTGCGCTGCGCCAAGCGGTGCGAGTGTTAGGACAGTTGCTAGCAATATAGATTTATTCACAAAATGTCCTTTTTCACGAACATCTGCAAATCTTTCCACGCTTGGCTTTTCATTTGTGGCCGGGCGATCAAGGTTCGCGGATGGAACGTCGTCAGAACCGCCTTTTTGCCGCCATCATGGTTAAAATATTCTAAATTTCCCCGCGCACCCATCAATTCTAGGCCGAGCAGTGAACGGCAAGCCGACGAACCGAGCATGATGATATTTTCGGGGTCGACCAAATTGATCTGGTGGCGCACAAATCCGGACAATTCGAGCAAAACTGCATCGGGCAATTCGCCCGCCGCCGGAATTGTGGTGGCAAGCGACGTCCAATAACAATCGTCCAAATTCACACCAATCGCCGCCAACATCCGTTCGAGCAACGTGCCCGTAGCGCCGCTGCCAAGCTTTCCAGCCGCGAGTTCGTCGCCATCGGGCAAATCAGAAACGATCATCAGTTTGGCGTTATCAGGCCCAACCGGTGCAACCGAACGATTGCCAAACGCGTTGCCCGGTAAAGCTGCGCCGTCCGCAATCATCCGCCGTAAAGTCTCAATATCCTGCGGCCATTCGATCTTCGCCTCTACCGGCAAATCCGGTTGCGACCCCTGTATAACAGGCGCCTGCATAGCTATCACGGGCTTCGCATCCAGAGCCAGCCAGTCAACCGCTTTGTCGCTGACAGTCGCATTCACACCCGCCAGTTCCCACCAGCTGTTCAGCGATTCAATCATATCGGATGCGGCAAATTGCCCCTGTTGATCCATGATATCCTTCAGTCACCGGTTGACGGCGGGGTCAATTGCTTGGCATGGCATTTTCTGCCAGCTGTTCGTTTCGCAGGATGGCCCGATTGTTAGACGGGGTAAAGGACAAAGACGATGAGTGAACGGGAATCGATGCCATATGATGTCGTGATTGTTGGCGCGGGGCCAGCGGGCCTTTCCGCTGCGATCCGCATCAAACAGAAATCGCCCGATACCAGTGTTTGTATTCTCGAAAAAGGTTCTGAGGTTGGTGCACATATATTGTCAGGTGCGGTGGTTGATCCAAAAGGTCTTGACGAGCTGATCCCTGACTGGCGCGAACAAGGCTGCCCGATGGCAGAGGTGCCGGTCACCGATAACCAGCATTGGGTGATGTCGAAGACTGGTAAATTCAACGTCCCGCATTTCCTGACCCCAGGTTTTATGCACAATAAAGGCACCTACACCGGCTCGCTGGGCAATCTGTGCCGCTGGCTGGCAGGGCAGGCCGAAAATCTGGGGGTTGAAATATTCCCTGGTTTTGCTGCCGCTGAAATTCTCTACAATGAAGATGGCTCGGTTAAGGGTATTGCAACCGGCGATATGGGCATTGCCCGCGATGGCAGCCACAAAACCGATTATATGCCCGGCATGGAATTGCATGCTAAATATACCTTCTTTGCCGAAGGCGTGCGTGGGCATTTGACAAAATTGCTTAAACCCCAATTCGGCTTGGACAAAAATTGCGAGCCGCAAGTTTACGGCATCGGCATCAAGGAATTGTGGGATATTCCGGCAGAACAGCATAAAGCAGGTCGCGTCATTCATAGCCAGGGCTGGCCGCTGACCGATGCAAATGGTGGTGCTTTTCTATATCATCAGGCGAATAATCAGGTGGCGTTGGGTTTTGTCGTTTGGCTCAATTATGCCAACCCGCACCTGTCACCATTCGAGGAAATGCAGCGATGGAAAACCCACCCGGAAATCAAAAAGATACTGGCTAGCGGCAAGCGCGTTTCTTACGGCGCAAGGGCGATTAGTGATGGGGGTTTCCAGTCGGTGCCAAAGCTTGCGTTTCCTGGCGGCGCACTGATCGGCTGCACAGCGGGTTTCCTTAATGTGCCGCGTATCAAAGGCACGCATACCGCAATGAAATCAGGCATGTTGGCCGCCGATGCAGCAATTGAAGCTCTAGCCGCCGGTCGTGAACATGACGAATTGACCGCCTATCAGACCGGTTATGAAAATAGCTGGATTCACAAAGAATTGCGGATCGTACGAAACGTGCTTCCATTGGTTGAAAAATACGGCAATTTCTGGGGTACTATGTTCTCGGGGATCAATATGTGGCTGGAGAATTTCGGTATTCGGATGCCGTTCACGATGAAGCATCACGCGGATCATAAAGCACTGAAGAAGAAAAACGCTGCGGCACCCGTTGTTTATCCAAAGCCTGATGGCGTGTTCAGCTTTGACCGCTTGTCTTCGGTGTTCCTGTCCAACACCAACCATGCTGAGGATCAGCCAGTCCATTTGCAGGTTAAAGACCCCGCTTTGCAACTCAGCAGCGAATTTATGGAATTTGCAGGACCGTCGGCGCGCTATTGCCCTGCTGGTGTTTACGAGTGGATCGAGGAAGAGGGCAAGGAGCCGCGCTACCAGATCAACTCACAGAACTGCGTGCACTGCAAAACCTGCGATATCAAAGACCCCAATCAAAACATTAATTGGGTAACACCGGAGGGTGGCGGTGGGCCCAATTATCCCAATATGTAAGCTTGCGACTGCTGCTTTGCTGATGGGCGCGCCGTCGTTGGCTACGGCCAAGACGGAAGACGCAATCAGTCAATATGCCGCCGCCAGGCTTGCAGAAATCGGCAATCGTGATGGGGACGCTTTGAAGGGGTATATCAAGCTTTACCGTGACGCGCCCGACAGTGATGTGCTCACCGATAGGATTTTCGAAGCCGCCATCCGCGCCGGAGATATGGCAGCCGCATTAAGGGCAGTGCGGGCACAGGAGCTACGCGGAGAAGTCTCGGGCGAGGCACCGCTGATATTATTTGCCGATGCGTTCCGACAGAAAAACTGGCCGCTTGCAATGCTTGCGGCTGATGAATTGTCCACGCGGGGCAACTTTGGCTTTATGGCGCCGATCTTGCGCAGCTGGGTAAATGTAGCGCAGGGAAAAGCTGCTGATCTTCCTGTAGCAGACCCCCAAGTCGATCCGTTGTTTGCATTCTATTCGAACGATCAACGTATCTATCTCGAACTAGCGTCGGGCGAATATGCCAAGGCAAAGCTGGGTTTGCGCGCAATGGCGGCGGTTAGTGGCGATTATGTCCGTGATCTAATGCTGCGCGCAGCTCCAGTTTTGGCTACGCAGGGTGACGATATGTTTGCCGATGCCTTGATTGGCACCGCAATGGGGGCTGACAGGGTTGCAGTTGCAGCCTTGCCTGTCAAAAATAAGCGCAAATTCAAGCTTTCTGCGGACGAAGGGTTGTCGGCGTCGCATGTCAGGATAGCAGCGGCCTTGCTGGAGCAAAAGGTCAACGATCAAGCGCTTGTGCTAGCGCGAATTGCACTATTATACGATCCTGACAGCGATCCAGCCAAGCTGATGCTTGCCAATGCTCTGCATGTGCATAGCCTTGACGATCAAGCCGCCATAGTGCTGCAAGCTATTCCGCAAACATCGCCTTATTGGCCTCAATCAATCCGGCAGCGTATTGGCAAATTGATGCCAGCGGATGCGGCAGAGCTTGCACGCGATGCTTCTCAGCGCATGCCGCAATCCTCCAGTCTCGCATTGCTCGCCGCTCAATCGCTGGAGGGGGCCGGTGATATGTCGGGGGCAGCCGCTAGCTACCGCAAAATCATTGATAATGCAGGTAAAGGAGGCACGTCGCCACGCCAGCATGCTTATTATAAGCTGCTGCTTGCTTCGGCGCTCGACAATGCTGGAAATTGGCAGGCGGCCCGAACAGAACTTGATGCGGCGTTGGTTCTTGATCCCAATAATGCACAGATTTTGAATTACTTGGGCTACTCATTGCTCGAACGGAATGAAGATATTTCACGCGCTACTGCAATGATTAGCAAGGCATTCGAGATCGTCCCGGATTCCACAGCCATAATGGATTCGATGGGCTGGGCGCATTTTCAGAGCGGCGATTTCGTCCAAGCGGTCACTTTGTTGGAAAAAGCTGCAAAAACATCAGGAAACGATCTGGCGATAAACGAGCATTTGGGTGATGCCTATTGGCGTAGCGGGCGGATGCGCGATGCGCGTTATGCCTGGCGTGTGGCGTCACAGACTGCCGAAGGAGGCGCAGCAGTACGGCTTGCTGGCAAAATTGATATCGGGCTTTCCAACCCCTGATGCCAGTGCTTGCCGACACCGCCTATGCCAAGGTTAATTTGGCGCTCCATATCCGCAACCGCAGGTCGGATGGCTATCACGACATTGAGACATTATTCGCCTTTGTCGATGCAGGCGACCGTCTGACAGCGAGTGAAGCGTATAAATTGACTTTATCCATTACTGGGCCGTTCAGTGCCGGTTTGGAAAGCAATGATAACAACCTTGTCCTACGTGCAGCGAACTTACTGCAACAGCGTTTTGGGGTGCGGACGGGTGCTGCACTAACATTGGAGAAAAATCTGCCGGTAGCATCCGGCATTGGGGGTGGTTCGGCGGATGCAGCGGCGACGGCGCGATTGCTTAACATTTTGTGGGATTTGCAGGCAAGCGATGCAGAATTGGCAGCACTTCTCGAACCGCTCGGGGCCGATATTCCTGCGTGCGTAGCCAGCAAAACCGTGATTGGCCGTGGCACTGGAACCGATTTAGAATCTGTTTCACCGGATGAACTGTTCGAAATGCCTATATTGCTGGTTAATCCGTTGAAGCCAGTCTCTACCGGCGCCGTATTCTCGCGCTGGGATAGCGTTGATCGCGGGGCATTGGCTGAAGGTGATGTTGCGCGTATGATAGCAGAAGGGCGCAATGACTTGGAACCTATGGCAATTGCCGTTTGCCCGGATGTTGCCGAAATCTTATCTGCTCTGAGGAAAACAGTTCCGATAGCTTCGCGTATGTCAGGGTCAGGTGCGACCTGTTTTGCGCTTTATCAGAGCGTAGAGATCAGAGATAAGGCCTCGCGCGCGATGTCTTCCAATTGGTGGACATTGTCCGGTAAACTGCGGTGAACGATCTTTCTTATCGCATTCTGGGCGAGCCAAGGCGTGGCGACATTTTGGTTATAGGCGATCACGCGTCTAATCGCGTTCCGGATGATGTATCACTCGGGACCGCGCAGGAATTGCTTAAGGAACATATAGCTTGGGATATCGGCGTTGCTCCGGTGGCGGAGCGTATAGTTCTGCAACATGGCTTTGCAGCTTTTCTTGGCAACGTTTCTCGGCTTGTGGTCGATTTCAACCGTTATGCCGATGAGCCAGCTGTCATTCCGTACCATAGCGACGGTATTGATATCGCCACTAATCGGATGGATGATTGCGCGCGCTCCGACCGACTTAAGCAATATTATCATCCCTATCATGACCGCCTGTTAAAGATACTGGCTGAGCAACGTCCCGCTTTGATCTTGTCATTGCATAGCTTCACACCATCGCTCCGATCGCGACCCGATGAAAAAAGGCCTTGGGAAATCGGGGTGTTATATAATGAACAGGAAACGGCGTCGCAGCTGGCGATAGACTTTCTTGCGGCGCAAGGGCTGAACGTCGGTGACCAGCTTCCATATTCGGGAAAGCTATTGAATGCGACGATGAACCGGCATGCGGAAGGCAATAATATCCCCTATGTCGGCATCGAAATACGGCAGGACATGGTTTTGGATGAAGCGGGACAGGCAAGATTCGCCCAAATCTTGGTCGATATGTGTCATTTTGTTTCGGAAAAGCTTGGCCTAAAGTCGCAAAACTTATAGAGGCTCGCCGATATAACGGAGTCTAGCAATGCCGCATGTTTTCGATAAATCCAAATTGCCCAGCCGTCATGTTTCGGTAGGGCCAGAGCGCGCCCCGCTCCGCAGATATTATTATGCGATGGGCCTGACCGAAGAAGAAATCTCGCGGCCATTTGTGGGTGTGGTTTCAGCGGGTAATGACAGTGCGCCATGCAATACGACGCTCGATCATCAAGCCGATGTAGCGCGTAAAGGGGTTGAAGAGGGCGGTGGCATGCCGCG
>JANMPK010000146.1:0-4350 GCA_031369825.1 Sphingomonadales bacterium | reverse complement strand
GCTGGTTCGCCGTGCACCGCTGGCAAGGTCAAGCATATCTTCCTCGTCCTCGGTCGCGCGCGGCAATTTGTCGAACCACTCTTTGCCGATAATGACGTGGCAGGTTGAACAGGCCATCTGGCCTTCACAGGTGCCCTCCAGCGGCTGTCCGGCGGCTTGGGCTACGTCGAGCAGGCAGTCGCCCTCATTGGCTTCGACAACCTGTTCCTGGTCCCCGTCGGCGCTGATGAAGGTCATCTGGATCATAACATCGCCTCGGCTGCGCGGTGGATAGCTGCTGCCGCGATATCAATTTCTTCGACTGTCGTATAGCGGCCAAAGCCCAAGCGGATCGAGGATTTGGCTTGTGCATCGGACAAGCCAATCGCGCGCAGCACATGGCTGGGTCGGCCCGATCCACTGGCACAGGCGGAGCCCGCCGAAAAAGCGATGTCGCGGCATTCTGACATGAGCCGTCCGACATCCACGCCGTCGCGGCGGATGTTGAGATTGCCTTTATAGCGGTGGGCGGTAGAACCATTGATGGTCCAATCGGGAAATGCGGCAACCGCGCGGTCCCATAATGCTGCAACATGTGCTGCATCTTCTTCCATTCGCTCGCCAGCCAGTTTGGCCGCGGCACCGAAACCTGCGCATAAGGCAGGCGAGAGCGTTCCTGAACGCAGACCTTGCTCTTGACCACCGCCGTGAATCAATGGTTCGAGTGGAACCCCATCACGAACCCATAAAGCGCCGACACCTTTGGGACCGTGGATTTTGTGGGCTGAGATAGCAATCATATCGGGACCGTCAGGAATAGGCATCCGCCCATAGGCTTGAACGGCATCGCACAGGAACAACCCATTTGTAGCCTCGGCATGTTCAGCGATAGGATGGATCGTACCAATCTCGTTGTTGACGAGCATGACGGCGTATAGTTTCATATCAAGCAGGCTCTTTTCTTCGTGCAAACCCTCAGAATCGACCGGAAGAGTCTCGCCACCAAGATATTCGATGCAATCGAGCACAGCCGCATGTTCAGTCGCAAGCCCTACAACACTGGAACCGCAGCCCGAACCCTTGATCGCCAAGTTGATCGCTTCGGTAGCGCCCGACGTAAAAATCATCCGCCCGCCCTCAGGCAACAACGCCGCCACCTGTTCGCGTGCAACCTCAACCGCCGCTGCCGCTGCCCGGCCCGGCGCATGGGCGCTGTGCGGGTTGGCAAAGCCGCCCTTCAACCAAGGCTCCATCGCGGCAAATGCCTCGGGTGCCAGCGGCGTCGTTGCCTGATAATCCAGATAAATCATGCGGCTTTGGCCCGTGCAGATATGCTATGCCAGACCTCGATAAACCGTATGACTTCGTCCTCGTTGGTTTCGGGTCCAAAACTAACCCGAACAACCTCGCCCGCCGCTTGCGCATCCCACCCCATCGCACCGAGCACATGACTGGATTTCAAAGTTCCCGAAGAGCATGCACTGCCCGCTGACACCGATATCCCCGCAATGTCGAAGCCGATAAGCTGGCTTGACGCCGACACGCCGGGCATGCGGTAGCTGGCAATGGTCGCCAGACGCGGAGAAGCATGTGCCACAACTTCGCCGCCTGCATCGGTGATAGCATCATCAAGTAATGCGCGGAGCCGTTCTGCCTCGACCAGCCAGCCAAAGCCCGCCTCCAGTGCTGTGGCAAAACCCAAAACAGCGGGTAAATTCTCGGTCCCGCGCCGGTACCCCTGCTCCTGCCCGCCAGTCGGTTGCAGCAAGCCAAGATTGCGCACAAGCAATGCGCCAATGCCCGGCGGTCCTCCTAGTTTATGCGCCGAAACGGCAATCAGATCAGCTTCGGGCAGCGCAATTTTACCCGCGCTTTGCGAACAATCGGCAAAGAGCGTTGCACCTGCCTCGCGGACTATATCGCGCAACTCGTCGTGCGGCTGAATCACGCCTGTTTCGTTATTGACCTGCTGAATTGCATAGCGGCGTGCAGCCTGAATATAGCGCGTCCCGACAAGCCCGTCAGCGCCAACCATCAGCCTTTTGCTGTCGCCGACGCTTGCCAGCACCGCACTATGTTCGACTGCACTCGCTATTGCACCAAAGCCATTGAGGCCGATATTGATCGCTTCGGTCGCTCCACTCGTCAGGATAATCTCACCGTCCCAAAGCAACGCCTTTGCAATCCGCTGTCTCGCATCCTCCAGCGCCGCCCTCGCCGCACGCCCCTCATTATGCGGCGATGACGGATTTGCCCAGCATAGCAGACCATCAATCATAGCGTCGCGTGCGGCCGCAACGATGGGTGTGGTTGCGGCATGGTCGAGATAGATGCGTTGGCTTGCGGACATAAGTTCCATGATGGTTGCGAAAATCGTGACTGCTTCTATATAGCCCTTCAAATTCCTGCAAAGCCCGAACTCTTGGGCACCGCGCGCCATTTAGTCTTAGAATCGAACAAATACATGCCCGCCATCGCTATTCCCGGTCCAGAAGGCCGTCTTGAAGCCCGTTTTTCGCCGCCGCCGCGCCCACGCGCGCCGGTTGCTATGATCCTTCATCCGCATCCGCAAGCTGGCGGCACAATGAACGACCGGATCACGCAGAATCTCTACAAGACATTCGTTGCGCGTGGTTTTGCAGTCTTGCGTTTCAACTTCCGCAGCGTTGGCCGCAGCGAAGGCGAATTCGATAATGGCATCGGCGAGTTGTCCGACGCGGCGGCAGCGCTCGACTGGGTGCAGAGTTTCCACCCAGAAGCATCGACCACTTGGGTCGCCGGGTTCAGCTTTGGCGCATGGATCGGCATGCAGTTGTTGATGCGCCGTCCCGAAGTGCGCGGATTCATCTCGATCTCGCCGCCTGCCAATATGTATGACTTCAGCTTTCTGGCTCCATGCCCGTCATCGGGGATCATCATTCAAGGCGCGCAGGACGAAATCGTCAACCCGAGCGCGGTGCAGAAGTTGGTCGATAAATTACGCACGCAGCGTCATATCACCATCCACCACGACGAAATCCCACGTGCCAACCACTTCTACGAAAATGAAATGGATATGCTGATGGCATCGGTGAATGGTTATCTCGATTTCCGCTTGGACCCTAACTCACCAATTAAGTGAAGCAAGAGTTAGTGGACTTCGGTGACAAGGCTTTTGCCTTGCCTGTCGGGCACCACCCAAATCGCGATATTCGCAAATATCACCAAACCAGCCGCGACCATAAGCCACATTTGCTGGCTGGTG
The DNA here is from genome assembly GCA_031369825.1 of Sphingomonadales bacterium. Classification (GTDB taxonomy): domain Bacteria; phylum Pseudomonadota; class Alphaproteobacteria; order Sphingomonadales; family Sphingomonadaceae; genus Sphingorhabdus_B. The sequence goes on along the minus strand of JANMPK010000146.1, from coordinate 1,127 downwards.
CCGTTGCTCCGCCAGCGCTTCCACGCACTGAACAGAAGCAGGCAACCAGCAAACAGCGCGACGGATAACAGAAAGTTCAGCATATGTTGGAATTAGCATTGGCTTCAAAAGAAGCAAGCCGACACCGTTTTGGTTGGCGAAAGGCTTTGCAGCTGGATAGATAGCACCAACCAATTCTATCCGGCGGAACCAATATGAGCGAACTGCGCACCTTCTATCCTCCAATCGCGGCTTATGCGTCTGGGATGCTCGACGTTGGCGACGGGCACCAGATTTACTATGAACGATCAGGCAAACCAGGTGGCAAGCCAGCAGTGTTTCTCCACGGCGGCCCGGGCGGCGGATTTTCCAACACGCACCGGCAATTGTTCGATCCTGAAGTCTATGATGTGTTGCTATTCGATCAGCGCGGATGCGGACGGTCGACTCCACATGCCGAGCTGGAGGCGAACACCACATGGCATCTTGTCGCCGATATCGAGCGACTACGCGAACTGATCGGAGTTCAGCAATGGCTAGTATTTGGCGGGTCTTGGGGGTCAACGCTGGCACTCGCTTATGCCGAGACCCATCCCGAACGGGTCAGCGCGCTAATCCTGCGCGGCATATATTTACTGACCAAAGCCGAAATGGATTGGTATTATCAGTTTGGCGTATCGGAAATGCACCCAGAAAAATGGCAGCATTTTATCGCGCCAATACCGGAGGCCGAGCGCGGCGATATGGTCAGCGCCTATCACCGTATTCTGACTGGCGACGATCTTCCTGCCAAGCTGGCGGCGGCAAAAGCGTGGTCCATTTGGGAGGGAGAGACGATCACCCTGCTGCCCGATACCCAGACATCAACAACATTCCACGACGGCCATTTCGCGCTCGCCTTCGCACGCATTGAAAACCATTATTTCTTCCACAGTGGCTGGATGGACGAAGGCCAGTTGCTGCGCGATGCAGGGCGGTTAATGGGCATTCCCGGAACGATTGTTCATGGCCGTTATGACATGCCCTGTCCGGTGCGTTTTGCCTATGCGCTGCATAAGGAATGGCCAGAGGCAGACTTTCACCTGATCGAAGGTGCGGGCCATGCTTATTCGGAACCTGGCATATTGGACCAGCTAATCAAGGCTACG
>JANMPK010000098.1:0-6575 GCA_031369825.1 Sphingomonadales bacterium | reverse complement strand
CCAACCCCGACAAGCCCGCCGTCATCATGGCGGGGTCGGGTGAGATCGTTACCTACCGCCAACTCGACGAGCGCTCGAACCAATGCGCGCATCTGTTTCGCTCGTTGGGATTGCAGCATGGCGATACCGTCGCTTTTTGCCTTGAAAACCGCGCGGAGTTTTTCGATCTGGTCTGGGGCGCGCAGCGAGCTGGGCTAATCTACGTCGCAATCAGCTGCCGACTGACACCGAGCGAGATGGATTATATCCTGAACGACAGCGGCGCGAAGGCGCTGTTTGCTTCGCTCTATCTCGGTGCGACTCTCGACCAGCTACAAAGTCCGGTGAAGCGTTATATCCTCGGCGGCGAACATGCAGGGTGGGAATCTTACGAGGCGGCGGTTTCGCAAATGCCGGTTACGCCCATCGCCGACCAGCGCGCGGGTACTGACATGCTTTATAGCTCTGGTACGACCGGTCAGCCAAAGGGCGTCCGCTTCCCGCTGCCTGATGACCCGGATATCGCAGGGACCAATGCGCTATCGGGCCTTGCGGCGATGGCGTTCAAATTCTCTGGTGACAGCATCTATCTTTCGCCCGCGCCGCTGTATCATGCAGCCCCCTTGCGCTGGTGCATTGCCGTGCATCGTCTCGGCGGAACGGTGGTCGTGATGGAGAAATTCGATCCCGAAGCTGCCTTGGCCGCTATCGAGAAATACAAAATCAACGCCAGCCAGTGGGTGCCGACGCATTTTGCGCGGATGCTGAAACTACCCGCCGAGACCCGCGCCAAATATGACGTTTCCAGCTTAGAGACCGCCGTCCATGCCGCCGCACCCTGCCCGGTGCCGATCAAGGAAGCGATGATCGAATGGTGGGGGCCGGTGCTTCGCGAATATTATGCCGGGACAGAGGGCAATGGCCTGACCTTCATTGCCAGCGAGGAATGGCTGACTCATAAGGGCTCGGTCGGGCGCCCGTTGAATGCAACGATGCACATCTGCGACGAGAATGGCGACGATGTGCCGGTGGGGCAGGAAGGCACGGTGTTCTTCGAAAGCGCCGCGACTTTTAGCTATCACAACGATCCTGAAAAAACCAAATCTGCGACCAACAAGCATGGCTGGACGACTTTGGGCGATGTCGGGCGGCTGGATGAGGAAGGCTATCTCTACCTGACCGACCGTAAGAGTTTCATGATCATTTCGGGCGGCGTGAACATTTATCCGCAGGAGATCGAGAACCACCTCGTCACCCATCCCAAGGTCCAGGACGTCACGGTGATCGGCGGGCCGCATGACGAGATGGGCGAGGAGGTTATCGCGGTGGTGCAGCCGCTTGACATAGCGGACGCTGGCGAGGCGCTGCGCGACGAACTGACGGCTTATGCGCGCGAAAAACTGTCGGGCATCAAAATCCCGCGCCGCATCGACTTCCGCGCAGAATTGCCGCGCCACGACACCGGAAAGCTCTACAAGCGCCTGCTTCGCGATGAATATTGGGCGAAGAAAGACTGATATGACCATCCCGTTGGCACCCCAGGAAATTGCGCGCGCGGTTATCGACCCACAGGCTTATGCCGACTGGGACCCGTTGCTCGATCAGTTCGACTGGCTGCGCGAGCATATGCCGGTTGCGTTGGTGACGGCTGAGGATGGGGTGCATGACCCGTTCTGGCTGATCACCGGCTATGACGATACGATGCGGATCAGTAAGGACAATGCAGGCTTCCTCAATCATCCGCGTCCCGTTGTATTCACGCTGAAAAGCGGCGAGGAATTTGCCAAGGCGGTGACGGGGGGCAGCAATATATTGGTGGAATCGCTGGTCACATTCGATGCACCGGTGCACACCAAATACCGGCGGCTGACGCAGGAATGGTTCATGCCGAAAAATCTGGGTCGGCTGGAAAGCGATATCCGGGCGCTGGCCAAAACCACCATCGAACGGCTGATCGCGAGCGGCGGCGAAGGCGATTTCGTCAAACTCGTGTCCGCACCCTATCCGCTGCATGTCGTCATGCAGATATTGGGCGTCCCCGAAGAGGATGAGGGCCGGATGCTGATGCTGACCCAGCAGATGTTCGGCGGGCAGGATGAGGATCTCTCTGGATCGGGCATGGCCAAGATGACGCCCGAGCAGATTACCCAACTGGTTGCGGGCGCGGTCAAGGCGTTTGAAACCTATTTTGCCGGACTCACCGAACAAAAGCGCAGCCACCCGACCGACGATGTTGCCAGCGTTATCGCCAATGCCAAGGTTGACGGCGAATATCTCAACGAGCGCGATATGGCGGGCTATTACATCATCATCGCCAGCGCCGGGCATGACACCACCTCTGCCTCGACCGCAGGTGCGATGTGGGCCTTGGCGCAAGACCCGGCGCAATTTGCGCGGATCAAGGCCGACCGCTCGCTGCTTCCCGGCCTCATCGAAGAGGCGATCCGCTTCACCACCCCGGTGCAGAATTTCATGCGGACCGCTGCCGAAGATACCGAAATTGGCGGGCAGAAGATTGCCAAAGGCGACTGGCTGATGCTCAATTATGTCGCCGCCAACCACGATCCGGCGCAATTTGCCGACCCGCGCCGTTTCGATGCCAGCCGCAGCCCGAACCGGCATCTGGCCTTTGGTGCGGGCGCACATCAATGTCTCGGCTTGCATTTGGCGCGGATGGAGATGAAGATATTGTTCGAGGAATTGCTTGACCGGATCGAGTCGGTCGAGCTTGCCGGACAGCCCAAGCGCAGCAAATCGACATTCGTTGGCGGCCCGAAGACACTGCCGCTGAAATTCAAAGCGGCTTAACCACAAGAAGAGGATGCTCCCATGGTAACCCAATACAATAATCTAATCGGTGGCAATCTGGTCAACAACGGCAAATGGATCGACGTGGTCAATCCGGCGAATGAGCAGGTAATCGGGCAAGTGCCCGATTGCGGACAGACCGAACTCGATCACGCAGTGGCCGCCGCGCGCGCTGCATTCCCGAAATGGAAAAAGACCAGCATCGAAGAACGCCGCGCCTGCTTTGCGCAGATGGCGGATGCTATCAAGGCAAACAGCGACGAACTGATGCGGCTCCTCACAAGCGAGCAAGGCAAACCGCACATGCAGGCAGGCAGCGAAATTGCAGGCTGTGTCGGCATGACCCGTGCGCTGCCGACGCTGAATCTCGAAGAGAAAATCAGCGAAGACAGCGCAACAAGGCTCAGCCGCACGCGGCGTGTCCCGGTCGGCGTTGTCGGGGGTATCGTGCCGTGGAATTTCCCCGTGCTAATGGCGGTGCAGAAAATTGTGCCTGCTTTGTTGTCGGGTTGCACGATGGTGTTGAAGCCTTCGCCATTCACGCCGCTGGCGACATTGCGGATGGCCGAATTGATCGCGGGCGTGTTCCCGCCGGGCGTGCTCAACATCATCACCGGCGGCGATGCGCTCGGGCCGATGCTCACGGCGCATCCCGACATCGACAAGATCACCTTCACCGGATCAACCGCGACCGGCAAGCGGGTGATGGAATCGGCGTCGAAAGACTTGAAGCGGATTACGCTTGAGCTGGGCGGTAATGACGCCGCAATAGTCCTTCCCGATGCCGATGTTGCGAAGGTTGCCGAAAAGCTGTTCTGGGCGAGCTTCTATAACGCAGGCCAGGTCTGCATCGCGGCCAAGCGCATCTACATTCACGAGGATATTTACGACGAATTGTCAGCCGCGATTGCCGCTTATGCGGGTGCGGTGAAGGTCGGCGACGGCGCAGAGCAAGGCACAGCCATCGGCCCGATCCAGAATAAACAGCAATATAACCGCGTCCTCGAACTGATCGCCGATGCCAAGGACAAGGGCTATAAATTCCTCGTCGGCGGTGACCATGACCCGTCGATCCCCGGCTATTTCGTGCCCGTCACTGTGCTCGACAACCCGCCCGAAGATGCGCGGATTGTCGCTGAAGAACAATTTGGCCCGGTCATGCCGTTGATGAAATTCTCGACGGTCAACGAAGTCATCTCCAGAGCCAATGCGTCGGATTACGGGCTTGCCGGATCGATCTGGACGAGCAATCCCGAAGCCGCAGTCGAAATTGCCGAGCAACTTGAAACCGGCACCGTATGGATCAACGAGTCGATGCACCTCGCACCCAATGCGCCGTTCGCCGGGCACAAACAGTCAGGTTTCGGCGCGGAACTGGGTGAGGAAGGTTTGCTCGAATTCACCTATCCGCAGGTGATCACGATTGCGCGCGAGGCTGCTTAAGCTAACTCCCCTCTCCGAATGGAGAGGGGAAGTTGCCCTTGACTCTCTCCTTCCAAAGTTTAATCGTGCGATTAAATTCACGGCATCAGGAGAGCAATTATGGCAGACGCTTATATCGTAGACGCAGTGCGCACCGCAGGGGGCCGTCGTGGCGGGAAGCTGGCGGGGGTTCATCCCGTAGACCTTGGCGCAGCAGTGCTCGACGCCATCGCCGACCGTAATGATTTCGATCCCGCAGCAATCGAGGACGTCATCATGGGCTGCGTGATGATGGGCGGTGAGCAGGCGGGCGACGTTGGGCGCAATATCGTGCTGGCGTCGAAGCTGCCCAATTCGATCCCCTCGGTCAGCATCGACCGGCAATGCGGTTCGTCGCAACAATCGATGCAGTTTGCCGCTCAAGGTGTGATGTCCGGAACTCAGGATATCGTTCTTGCGGCAGGCATTGAAAGCATGACGCGCGTGCCGATGGGTTCGACGTCGATGCTGTTCAAGAAAGAGGGCCTCGGCACTTACAAGAGCCCGCGTCTGGAAGAAGCCTATCCCGGCATCATGTTCAGCCAGTTCATGGGTGCTGAAATGCTGGTTAAGAAGCACGGCTTCTCGCACGAAGAGCTCGACCGTTTCGCGCTGGAATCGCACCAGAAAGCAATTGCTGGAACCCAAGCCGGTGTCTTTGCCAACGAAATCGTCGGCGTTGAAGTCGAAACGCCCGAAGGCAAGATGATCCACAACAGCGACGAAGGCATCCGTTATGATGCGACGTTCGAGAGCCTGTCGGGGGTGAAGCTACTTCAGGAAGGCGGATCGATTACTGCCGCCAATGCAAGCCAGATTTGCGATGGCTCATCCGCCGTTCTGATCGTGTCGGAAAAGGCGCTTAAGGAACATGGCCTGACCCCGCGCGCGCGGATCGTCAATCTGACGGTGACGGCAGGTGACCCCGTCATCATGCTTGAAGAGCCGCTTTTCGCAACTGATCGCGCATTCCAGCGTTCGGGCATGAAGATCGAAGATATCGATCTTTACGAAGTCAACGAAGCCTTTGCACCCGTGCCGCTGGCATGGCTGAAACATACCGGTGCTGACCGGTCGAAGCTCAACGTCCACGGCGGCGCAATTGCCTTGGGCCATCCGCTTGGCGCATCAGGCACCAAGCTGATGGCTACGTTGTTGAATGCGCTTGAGGCCCGAGATGGCAAATATGGTTTGCAGACGATGTGCGAAGGCGGCGGTCAGGCGAATGTGACGATTATCGAAAGAGTATAACCAACAACCATCCACCACCGTCACCCTGAACTTGTTTCAGGGTCCATCGCGCCGCACAAACGGCGGCCTCGGCTGATAGATGGATGCTGAAACAAGTTCAGCATGACGGGGGAGAAGAACGGAGAGTAAAGATCATGAAACTTGATTCCACTATCGCAGCCGTCGTCACCGGCGGTGCATCAGGCCTTGGTGAAGCCACCGCGCGTGCATTGGCCGCCAAGGGCGTCAAGGTTGCCTTGTTCGATCTGCAAGCCGAAAAAGGCGAAGCGGTCGCTACCGAAATCGGTGGCATATTCTGCGAAGTCAACGTCACCAGCGATGAAAGCGTTGATGCCGGTTTTGCCAAGGCACGCGCCGCGCACGGTCAGGAGCGTATCCTTGTGAACTGCGCGGGTACCGGCAACGCGATCAAGACCGCTGGCCGCTCTAAAGAAGACGGTTCGATCAAGCATTTCCCGCTCGACGCGTTTAACCGGATCATCCAGATCAACCTTGTCGGCACATTCCGCTGCATCGCCAAATCGGCGGCTGGCATGTTGACACTTGAGCCGATGGAAGACGGAGAACGCGGCGCGATGGTCAACACCGCTTCGGTCGCCGCTGAGGACGGCCAGATGGGCCAGGCCGCCTATTCGGCGTCAAAAGGCGGCGTTGTTGGCATGACACTCCCCATCGCGCGTGACCTGATGAGCGAGGGCATCCGCATCAACACGATCCTGCCGGGTATTTTCAACACGCCTCTCATGAACGGTGCGCCGCCGCAGGTGAAAGAAGCGCTGGCTGCATCGGTGCCCTTCCCCAAACGGCTGGGCAACCCGGAAGAATATGCGCTTGTAGCGTTGACGATGATCGAATGCGGCTATTTCAATGGCGAGGACGTCCGCGTCGACGGCGCGATTCGGATGTCGCCGAGGTGAATTTCTCGTTCTCCGTTCGTGTCGAGCGCAGTCGAGACACCCATCGGTCGTGCACTACCTCACGGTGTCTCGACGATGCTCGACACCAACGGAATTTGGAGGCGAGTGAGATATGACCGACTTCAACCAAATCCTTTACGACGTCGCCGATGGCATCGC
>JANMPK010000052.1:0-9259 GCA_031369825.1 Sphingomonadales bacterium | reverse complement strand
TGACACCGGGCGCGCGTCGGCAAGCGCAGTTTGAGCAGCTCGATTATATGACCCGCGTTGCCGACGAGGCGATCGAAGCCCGTCGTTTGGGTAAAAGAGGACCTTTCCAACAAGACAGTTTCTAATTCGCGCCGCATCACTGGTCCAGCGCGTTTAGCGGCCGTGCCAAGCCCCCCGGCACGGCCGCATTTTTTCTGAATGGCTTAGTCCGGAGACTGTTCCCGACCCTCCGGATTCTTCCATGCCGGCGGTCCGCCGCGACGTGAATTCTCAGTCCGCGGCGCGCGTTGTTCCCGAGGTGCAGGTGCGGCGCTTTGCGGGACCGACTGGCTCGAATTTTCGGGTGCGGTCGGGCGATATAGCTGACGTCCGCGCTCCTGACGTTCTTCGGTTCGACCTTCTGGCCGATTAGCACGCGGTGTTTGCACTGCGCCTGCCCCGTCATTTCCACCCCATGCGGGTCTATCACCACCGCGATTGCGGCGTCCTTCACCGCGGCCGCGGCCAGAGCTTTCGCCGCTAGCGGCCTCCGGTGTTGGTGTCGGAATTGCGTTGGCACCATTGCCCTCGCCGCCCTGCCAACCACGACCTCGATCACGTCGGCCATCACCACGGTTGCGGTCAGAGCGGTCGCCATCACGTACCCGGCCGCCATTCCGCTCGGGCCAGCCAATTTGGTCCATCCCGCGCCCGCCGTCGGTATAGCCACGACCGTCGCGTCTACCTCCGCCGTCATGCCGCCCACGGTTTTCACGGTACCAGCTGTGCCGCCGCTCGCCCCAGTAACGGCGGTGGTTGTCGCGCATATTGTAGCGCTGGCCATAATTGTCGAAGAGATAAAAGCCGTAGCCTGGATACCAGTAATTGTCATACCAGCCGCCGCCATAGCCTATGTTGGAAAAGCCGTAGCCATTGTCGCAGTCATAGTAACTATCGAACGGACTGTAAGGATCGCAGTCATAATAGCCACTGCCATAACCGTCGCTGGCATAGCCAAGGCCCATGTCATAAGTGCAGCCCGAAACCGCTAAACCAGCCGCCCCCAGCGCTGCTATCCGCAGCAAGGCCTTTGCGCCCAATTTTTGTGTAAAAGCCATCATCGCCAAGCACCCCTTATTTTGCCGCATTCAAGCCATTTTCGGTTCATCGAATCAACGGCACGTTTTATCGTGCTTTAACAATTATGGGTTAGCGGTTGAATTGTATGTGAACATGTTTGTTGGCTGGCGTTCAGATTGTGCCATATCTGGAATGCTTGCGCGTTACTGACATTGGTGGCAATAGCTGTTTAACCGCTCGATTAAGACAGGATGAGTTCCGATGGCTCTAGCCAGCAGTGAAGCCGCCAACCCGCATTGGATGCCGCGTATTGGCATCAACGATCTTTCGCATATTCCCGGCGAGAATGGCCCGCCGATTATTGGTACAACCTTCCGCGTGCTGCGCGATCCGCCTGCCTACGGCAAGCATATGGTCGACACTTACGGCAAGGTGTTCCGCACCAATGCGTTCGGCAATCCCACAATCTCGCTGGTCGGGGCGGAAGCCAATGAGCTGATGCTGTTCGACAGGGACAAGCTGTTTTCCAACGAGCAGGGCTGGGGGCCGGTGCTTAACCTGCTCTTCCCGCGTGGGTTGATGCTACTGGATTTCGACCATCACCGCATGGACCGCAGGGCTTTGGGCATTGCGTTCAAGCCCGAACCGATGCGCGCCTATACGCAGGATATGAACCGTATTTTCAATGACCAGCTGAAAAACTGGCGCGGCGATATGCTGTTCTATCCGGCAATCAAGCAGCTGACGCTCGATGTAGCAGCGAGTTCGTTTCTGGGCATTCCGCTGGGGCCAGAGGCCGACAAGATCAACAAGGCTTTTGTCGACATGGTTCAGGCTTCGGTCGGCGTGGTCCGTGCGCCTATTCCATTCACCCAAATGGGCCGGGGGGTCGCCGGTCGCAAATATCTGATCGAGTATTTCGGGCCGCAAATTGCCGAACGCCGCCACAACGAAAACAGGCAGGATATGTTCAGCCAATTTTGCCAAGCGAAACGCGAGGACGGCGAATATATGACTGACGGCGAGCTGATCGACCATATGAACTTCCTGATGATGGCGGCTCATGACACGATTACGTCTTCGGTGACCTCGATGATCTGGCTGCTGGCGAAGCACCCCGAATGGCAGGAAAAGTTGCGCGCCGAATGTCTGGCCATCGCGCCCGCGGATAGCGACATCACCAATGACCAACTCGACCAGTTCGAGCTGACCGATTACGCTTTCAAAGAGGCGCTGCGGTTGATCCCGCCGGTCCCGTCGATCCCGCGCCGCGCGGTCAAGGACTTCGAGTTCATGGGTTACCATATTGCGGCTGGCACCGCAGTCAGTATCAGTCCGGCCTTTGTTCATATGATGCCTGAATATTGGGAAGACCCCGAAACCTTCGACCCGATGCGTTTCGCTCCCGACAAGGTGAAGGCGCGCCACAAATATGCCTGGGTGCCGTTTGGTGGCGGCGCGCATATGTGTTTGGGGCTGCATTTTGCATACATGCAGGTCAAGATATTCATGCACCATTTGCTAACCAGCGTCCGCGTCGAAGTGGCCGACGGCTATGCGCCCGAATGGCAGCCTTGGCCGATACCCAAGCCGAAGGACGGGTTGAAGGTAAAGTTCGTGCCGCTGTGACCGGCGACCCAAACCCGCAGAAAACCACCTAAGGTCACACTAAGGTCTCACCTGAAACGATGTTTTAGACTAGCTGATAATGATGCCCACAGCCGGGGCGGGATTACTGATGCTTGCCCGCCAAAGCCTTTTGGCGAAGGCGGGTTGTATGTCAGGCTGACAGAGCAAATCCTACATTGCAAGCATCGCGCGACACTTTAAAGGTCGCCCACGTCGCATGGCCTATACACAGCAACCAAATTGGGATCGTGCGGAGCTTCGGCGGCGGGGTGCAGGTATTGCCATCGCGTTGCTACTCGAAGCATTGCTCATCATCGCGATCCTGAGTTTGAGTATGCAGTCGGCGGGAACCGGCGAGGGCAAACGCGGGCTCAGCGCGTTTTCGCTTGAGGCGGAATCACAGTCAAGTTCCACCGACAAGTCAAAGCGCGATGCCGAAACGCCGGTGACCACAGAACAACAGCAAACCGCACCGCAAATCATTCCCAAGCCGATATTGCCGCCGGTCAATCCGTTACGCCTGCCCCCGCCCAATCCGGATTTCATCAAGGTCAGCAAGAGCGAGTTCGACGCGATGGACCTGTCCAAACTCCCCGCCAGTGGCGCTGCCGGTTCGGGCGATACTAAGGACGCGGGGCCTGGATCAGGGGTGGGCAGCAAGGGCATGATGGGCCCGGGCGCAGGCCCCGGCGGCGCGCAACTCTATCCGGTGGCATGGTACCGTGAACCCTATGACAGCGAACTCGCGCCTTATCTGGCGGGCATCAAACGCGTGCCGCCCGGCGCAACTGCAGAAATCGCCTGCCGGATGATCGAGCATTATCATGTCGAGAATTGCCAGATATTGGGCGAGAACCCACGCGGCACAGGTCTCGCCAAAGCGTTGCGGTTGGCGGCATGGCAATTTTTGGTGCGACCACCCCGCATCGACAACAAGCCGCAGCTAGGCGTGTGGGTTCGGATACGCTTTGATTTTGGGGTGAAGGCGGTTGAGGAAGAGGCAGTGCCTTAAGCTAGCCCCGTGCTCCTTCGAAGGCAGGCTATGTCGGATATTTTAGCGGCATCTGGGACCGGACTTGCCAGGCTAGGGCAGATGACGGGGCGAACTGATCTGGGTAACAGGCAGGACCAGATCGCCTATGCTGCCCTCATGCAGCCTATAATTTCCGCCGGGTTCGCATAACCCGATTAACCCCGATAACCGCAGGGAGCATTGCAGGCGCCGCTGACTTTTGCTGTCTATTTTCGGATTTAGTGTGATCATTGATTGTTTGCCCACCAACGCCGCTTTGCGTTGCCGAGCCCATTTTCTTGCCTCTGCGTGAGTGCCGATAGGAAAATTGCTCAATAAAAGCCCGTTATGGAAAGCCATCACATCTTCCAATGTTACTTCCCCGCGCAATTTGGCCAAGGTTTCCCGCGTTAAGATGAACTCATGCACATTATGGAACTGCTTATGCGGGCCGACCTGTTTGTAACGGCCAATAAGCATGCGGTGTTTTTCCGACGTCGAGAAAAAACTGCGAGCGTCCGAAAGCCCAATTATATTGCTGCCGGTTGACTTGATGCTAGTTGGCAACCTGAGAACTTTGTCAAATCTTGCTTCGATATCGAATCCAGCCGTAGGCGAGCGACCACCGTCGGCCGAACCCAAAAACAGCCCGCAACTTTTTATTATATCTTCAAATTTTTTGCCGTGGAGTTGGTTATTCGTCATCCAAAAGCAGTCTGATAACCTGAAATCAATTCGCCTTTCCCGATACTTGGGTTCCCGGCTGTTCGAGACTTAATCGGATTCCAATCGATTCCACAGAGGCGATTGAAGAGCGATTCCTCCTGAATATTGGCTTTGATAAAATAGTGCGACTGAGGTGATTTTCTCAAGCCTTCTCGGGAAACCAAGCCAGCGCGTGCGCCAACCCGTTGAAACGCAAAATGTGCATCTGTTGCCGAGACAAAGGAAAAATCCTTATGCTGCTTTGGCGATTGGTTTATTTCACGCTTCAACTCACGCTTCTCCCAAATCTGGAAGACTGTCGGAACAGAGTAAGGCTCTCCTTCAAATTCAAATGAATTGTCAGCAAGAACCTCCTCGAAGATCAGGTGCATATTTGGATCAAGACGATTTACAAAATTCGGCTTTTGAAAAGTTCGGGGAACGATGAAAGCAACAATGTCAGCAAAGGTGGCACTGTGGTCGAAAAACCGGCACGCCAAGGAGGAGTTTTTACCAAATGGCGGGTTTCCGACAACTGCAACCCGACAATCGCTGTAACCAAAATGCCAGTTCAGAAAATCAATTTTCGAAATATCTGACCGGGCGGGTTCAATATCCAATCCGATTTTCGGTGACGGCATGGCATCCAAAAATGCGCCGCCTCCAGCCGACGGTTCGACCCACAGCCACTCGCCCTGATAGGACATCATGACGGCATTCAACTTTCTCATGCACGACTGGGCGACGGCGGCAGTCGTGAAAAATTGATCAAGTTTTCTAGCATCAGACATCAAAGCACCTCCGGCAGGCCTGCTTTGTGCTATTTATGTTCTATTCTGTCAACAGCATTGGCGTCCTGAATCGCGTTACCCACTATTCCTGAGCGCCGTCGCAATTGCGTTGATGGTCAGCTGTATGCCCTCGCCGATCCGCTCGTCGCTCTCACCCGCACGATACCGTTTCATCAGTTCGATCTGGAGCAGGTTGAGCGGTTCGATATAGGGCAATCGCAACTTGATCGAGTTGTTGAGTGCCGGATGCGCTTCCAAGAGATAGGCTTGGCCGGTTGCTTCCAACAGGCTGTCGCGCGATTTGGACCAACCGTCTTTGACGGCACCAAACAGGTTTTTGGAGAGTGCTTGATCCTCCACCAGCCCCGCATAATGCGACGCAATTCCCATGTCGGACTTCGCCAGCACCATTTCCATATTGGCGAGGATCGTCTGGAAATAAGACCAGTTGCCCGCCATCGCCTTGAGCAATCCCTTATCGGCAAAATCATGCAGCGCCTGGCCGGTGCCATACCAGCCGGGCAGCATGACGCGGGCTTGGGCCCAGCTAAACACCCACGGAATGGCGCGCAGGTCTTCGATGGCATCGCTGGCCTTACGACTGGCGGGGCGTGACCCGATTTTGAGCGTCGCGATTTCCGATATCGGCGTCATCTGACGGAAGAAGGTGGTGAAGCCCGGCGTGCCGTAAACCAGCTTGCGGTAATGGGTGAAGGCGCTGGCCGAAAGTTGCGCCATCGCGGCTGTAAACCGTTGGGTATCAGCCTCGGCAATTGGGTCGGACGAGAGTGTTGCCAGCAATGTTGCCGACGCCATCGTTTCCAGACTGGTGACCGCGTGATCAACGGTGCCATATTTGGCGGCAATCACCTCGCCCTGTTCAGTGATGCGAATGCGCCCCTGCACCGTGCCCTTGGGTTGCGCCTTGATCGCGCCAAAGGCTGAACCACCGCCGCGCCCAACCGCACCGCCGCGTCCGTGGAACAGCTGCATGGCGACACCGACCTCGGCAAAGACAGGCGCAAGCGCACTTGATGCCTCGAACAACTCCCATGTCGAGGTCAGATAGCCGCCGTCCTTGTTCGAATCTGAATAGCCGATCATCACTTCCTGATGACCGCGTGCCTGCGCCAACGCCCGCACAGGCGGCAGTGCAAAAAACGCCTTCATCGTTGCAGGGGCAGCCTGCAAATCGGCGATGGTTTCGAACAACGGCACCGACATGATGCTGGCGGAGGGGGTGCCATCCTCGGCCACGCGGTAGAGGCCTGCTTGTTTGAGCATCACATAGACCTCAAGCATGTCCGACACGCTTTCGGTCTTGCTGATATTATAAGTGGTGATCGCCGCCGCTCCGAAATCAGCCTGCGCTTTGGCGGCGGCGCGGACAATTGCGAGTTCCTTCGCGGTTTCCTCGCTATAGACATTCCATTCGCTGGCGAGCGGACGGTTGTGCGACAGTTCGGCGACCAGCAATCGGGTGCGCGCATCTTCAGGCAGCGAAGCATAGTTGTTTTCAACCCCCGCCATTTTCAGCAGCTCCGCCACCACGCGCTCGTGAACGTCGCTATTTTGGCGCAGGTCGAGCGTGGCGAGATGGAAGCCGAAAATCTCAACCGCGCGGATCAGGCGACCAAGTGCGCCACCGCTGGACAGCGCACCGTCGCCATCGCTAGCGAGTGCCGACGCAATCGTCACCAGATCGGCGCGCAGTTCCTCGGGCGCAGCATAAGGCTCACCGATGAGTTTTGCCGGACGCGGCGGCTGGTCGCCGATGAGCTTGACGTGCGTGGCGCAAAGCCGCGCATAGATGCCCGAGAGTGCACGACGATAAGGCTCGTCGGAGCGCGTTGCGGCACCATCGCCGCTTTTATCGGCCAGCACCGATACGGCTTCTGGCGTTTCGCTCATCAGAGAGGAGATCGAAATCTCCGCACCCAATTTATGCACCGCCTCCAGATAGAAACGGATCACGGTGCCGCCGTCACGGCTGATGGCATAAGCAAGCGTCTCGGCATCGACAAACGGGTTGCCATCGCGGTCACCGCCGATCCATGTGCCGAGCCTGACAAAACCAGGTGGGCGCGCGCCCAGCGCCTTTTCCCAACCCGCATAGAGCTTGGGCAAAGCGGTCAGAAACACCTCTTGCATATAGGCCCGGGCGTTTTCGATTTCGTCGGCAACAAACAGCTTTTCGCGGCGAAGCGGCCGTGTTTGCCACAACAGGGCAATCTGCCGATAGATCGAGGCGTCAATATCGTCACCGTCAGGGGTAGTTGTCATCGCAGCATCGCGCATCGTCATCAACTCGGCAATGCGGTTCTTGTGGTCGATGATGCTTTTACGGCGGACTTCGGTTGGATGCGCGGTCAACACCGGTACGATCAGACTGTGTGCGAGCAGTTCCGATATCGCGTCGTCGCTCACACCTTCCGTATTGAGACGCGCGCGCGCCTCGGCCACGGTAGCACCTTCCTCATGCGCTAGCCCCTGCCGGTCTTCGGCCAGATTGGCGAGCAGTGAAAATAGCATGAAACCGCGGACAAAATTCAGCGTGTCATCAAGCGATAGCGCGCCCAGCCCCCGGTCGCTGCTATCCGCACCTTCTATGCCGCGATATCGGTCGACGCTGGTTGACCGGATATATTCGGTCTGGCGGAATAATTTTTCGCCGCCATACGCGCGGATGACGTCGCCGAGCATCCGTCCGAGAAGGCGTATGTCGGGGTTCTGAGCGATGGATTGCGATGGGGACGGCTGGGCGCTGTTCATGGCTGACATTTGTGCATCGCAACACGGGCCGGGGTCAAGCGATTGCGCGCTTTCCTATCCGTGAATAGCTATTCCCCGATTTGCCGCGACATCCGGTCGATTTCGTCACGCTGTTTGGTGACGTCGGCGACAATATCCTGTTGGATTTCAACCAGCAGCGTCACATGTCCCGAATCTTCATCGTTCTGTTCAGCGATCAGCGTATCCAGTGCGCCCAAAGCCGCCACCGAATCGGTGCGCGATTTATCCAGCCGTGACAATGTTAAATGTGCATTCACCCATTTTTCGGACCCGGCCGCCGAACCGGCCGCATTAGCAGCAGTGTTGCGCATTGCAAGCAGACCGTCGTCGAACCTGTCATTGGCCGCCTTGTGCTGCGCAATAAGGGCGTCCACCGAACCCTGAAGCGCGGCACTAAGTGAAGCTGGAGCCGCTATGACGGGCGTTGCTTGCTCTGTCACCGGCGCGTCTGTTTCATAAGGGCGTCGCTCAAGCGATGGAAATTGGTCACCTCCTGCCGCGCAAGCCGACAGGAGCAAGGTTGTGGCAAGGGCGAACGGATAGACGATGCGGGCGATAATGGGCATGACGCTGTCTAAGCCCGACTATTTGCACTGGCAAGTGGCGCGAAAAGGCCTGAAAGCGCGCCAAAAGGCGTTGACATAGCCAAAGTCATGCCCTAGCTGGCCGCTTTCCGGCGTAGCCCTTCGAGATTCGGTTCTTGATGTGTTGCGCCTGCAACCGCGCCCTAAACCGGTGCCAAGCTATTAAGAAACGGATGAGTTATAGCCATGTTCGCTATCGTGCGCACAGGCGGCAAGCAGTATCGTGTAGCCGCCGGAGACAAAATCGCAGTTGAAAAACTGTCAGGTGAAGCCGGCGACAAGATCTCGCTTGGTGACATATTGCTTGCTGGCGACGGTGACAAAGCCGCTGACCTCAAAGACCTGACGGTTTCTGCGGAAATCATCGCGCAAGAACGCGGCGAAAAGGTGATCGTTTTCAAAAAGCGTCGCCGTCATAACTATCGCCGTAAGCAGGGCCATCGCCAGTCGTTGACGCTGTTACGTATTCTTGCCGTTGGCAAGGAAGAGAAGGAAGCTGCGGCACCTAAGGCTGAAGCCGCTCCTGCAAAGGAAGCCGCGGCCCCCAAGGAAAGCAAGGCGGATGAAAAAGCCGCTGCTCCTGCCAAGGAAGCCGCACCGAAAAAAGCCGCTGCGCCCAAAAAGGCCGCAGCCAAGAAAGAAGCCTGAGCTTAGGCTCAGTTACGTAAGGAGTTTAGACCATGGCA
>JANMPK010000424.1:0-3665 GCA_031369825.1 Sphingomonadales bacterium | reverse complement strand
GTGCCCGAAATCAGCGCGATGCTGGCGGGTAATATGAGCCGCGCTGAGGCTATGGTACGCGGCAAAATCGCCACTCGCCAATATGCCAAGCGCCAGTTCACCTGGTTCCGCAACCAGTCGCCTGCGCAATGGCAGTCTTGGGAACAAGAGATAAATAATTCAAATGTGGATGAAATTGAAATTTTATTACAATTTTAATGGTTGACACGCTATATTATAATCTCTAGCGAACCTCCTCTTGCCAAACCTGTTGCACCGCAGCATGCCCCAAAAAAATCACGCTACGTGCCAACTCCACGAACATTGAACAGGACAAAAAAGTGCCCGAAAAATCCGGTGCAGACATATTGATAGAGACCCTGATCGAACAGGGTGTGGATACCATTTTCGGCTATCCCGGCGGTGCTGTTCTGCCGATTTACGACGCATTGTTCCAGCATTCGAAAATAAAACATGTCCTCGTCCGACACGAAGCAGGGGCGGCCCACGCCGCCGAAGGCTATGCTAGGTCAACCGGCAAACCCGGCGTTGTCCTAGTTACATCAGGCCCTGGAGCCACCAATGCGGTAACCGGCATTGCCGACGCGTTTCTCGACTCAATCCCGCTCGTCGTCATCACTGGCCAGGTCGCAACCAACCTGATCGGCAGCGACGCCTTTCAAGAGGCAGACACAGTCGGCATCACCCGCCATTGTTCGAAGCACAATTATCTAGTCAAAGACCCGGCTGAACTCGCCGCAGTCCTCAACGAGGCATTCTTGATCGCCACAACCGGTAGACCTGGCCCAGTTGTCGTCGACATCCCCAAAAATGTGCAGGTGGCCACGGCGATCTTCGAACCACGCAAAGGCAATGGCTCCACCCGTCATAACCCGCCACGCGACGCAGAATTTATGTCCATCAATAAAGCAGTCGAGTTGTTGGCGAATGCCAAAGCGCCGATACTCTATACCGGCGGCGGTATCATCAACTCCGGCCCGGATGCGAGCGCAGCGCTCCGCGAACTTGCCGAACTTTGCGGCGCGCCAGTGACCTCTACGCTCATGGGACTTGGCGCTTACCCCGCATCTGGCGATGCGTGGCTCGGGATGCTTGGCATGCACGGCACCTATGAAGCCAATATGGCCATGAACCAGTGCGACGTCATGCTCTGCCTCGGTGCGCGTTTCGACGACCGGATCACCGGGCGCTTGGACGCATTCTCGCCAGACAGCATCAAAATCCATGTCGATATCGACCGCAGCTCAATCAACAAAACTGTCCGTGTCGAACTGCCGATCGTCGCCGATGTCGGCACCGCCATTCGCCAGATGATCGACGTTTGGAAGGGCCGCAAATACCCGGCCCCTGCGCTCAGCGAATGGTGGTCCCGGATTAAAGGCTGGCGCGCGGTTGAGTGCCTTAATTACCCCGCCAATACCGATGCGATCATGCCGCAATATGCCATCGAACGGCTTTACGAGGCGACTAAGCACCGTGACCCGATCATCACAACCGAGGTCGGCCAGCACCAGATGTGGGCAGCACAGCATTTCCATTTCGAAGGCCCCAATAAATGGCTGACCAGCGGCGGCCTTGGCACGATGGGCTACGGCCTACCCGCCGCCATCGGCGCGCAAATGGGTGCGCCGGGTGCCTTGGTCATCGACATCGCTGGTGAGGCGTCGATCCAGATGAACATTCAGGAACTCGGCACCGCAACGCAATACCGTCTGCCTGTAAAAGTCTTCATCCTCAACAATGAATGGATGGGCATGGTCCGCCAATGGCAGGAACTGACCTATGAGAGCCGCTATTCGGAAAGCTATTCGGATAGCCTTCCCGATTTTGTTGCGCTCGCCGAAGCTTATGGCTGGAAGGGCATTCGCTGTGACAAGCCCGAGAATCTCGACGCTGCCATTGCTGAAATGCTGGCCTATGACGGCCCGGTCATGTTCGATTGCCGCGTGTCAAAGGAAGCCAATTGCTTCCCGATGATCCCGTCGGGTGCGGCGCATACCGAGATGATCCTACACGCCGACGAAGTTTCCGGCACGATGGATGATGAAGCGAAGGCGCTCGTATAATGCACATCAAGGAAGAATTTGCCGAGCGTCACGTCCTCACCCTGACCGTTGATAACGAAGCCGGAACACTGGCGCGGATCGCGGGCATGTTCACGTCTCGCGGGTATAATATCGACAGCTTAACCGTTGCCGATATCAGCGAGGATCACACTACCAGCCGGATCACCATCGTCACCAAAGGCCCGCCGCCAGTGATTGACCAGATCATCGCGCAGTGCGAGCGTTTGGTGCCCGTACATAAAGTCACCGACCTCACCGAAGCTGGCCCGCACGTCGAGCGCGAGTTGGCGCTCGTCAAAGTCCGTGGCACCGGCGATCAGCGCGTTGAAGCAATGCGCCTCGCCGACATTTACCGCGCCCGCGTTATCGACGCGACGGTCAACAGCTTCATTTTTGAAATCACCGGCGGGCCGGAAAAGATCGACACTTTCGTCGCCCTGATGCGCGAAGTCGGCTTGGTTGAGGTCGGCCGTACAGGCATTGTCGGGCTGATGCGCGGAGCTGAGAATTCATGACTTTCGGCAACAGCCGATCAAACAACAAAGGAAAGCGAGTATCATGATAGTTTATTACGACGCCGATTGCGACTTGGGTTTAACCAAAGACAAGAAGGTCGCGATTGTCGGCTATGGTAGTCAGGGCCATGCCCATGCGCAGAATTTGCGCGACAGCGGCGTTGCTGATGTGGCGATTGCTTTGCGCGCTGGTTCCGCCACAGCAAAGAAAGCCGAAGGCGCTGGCTTCAAGGTGATGGCCAATGCAGATGCGGCAGCCTGGGCCGATATCCTGATGATCCTCGCCCCCGACGAGCATCAGGCGGCGATCTATGCCGATGACCTGCACGCCAATATGAAGCCCGGCGCGGCCTTGGCCTTTGCCCACGGCCTTAATGTCCATTTTGGCTTGATCGAACCGCGTAGCGACGTCGATGTTATCATGATCGCACCCAAGGGTCCGGGCCATACCGTACGCAGCGAATATCAAAAGGGCGGCGGTGTCCCCTGCCTGATCGCCATCGCGCAGAACACCAGCGGCAACGCGCATGACATTGCCCTCGCCTATGCCAGCGGCGTTGGCGGCGGGCGCTCAGGCATTATCGAAACCAACTTCCGTGAAGAGTGCGAAACCGACCTATTCGGCGAACAAGCCGTACTTTGCGGTGGCATCACCCACCTGATCCAAGCCGGGTTCGAGACGTTGACCGAAGCGGGTTACGCCCCGGAAATGGCCTATTTTGAATGCCTCCACGAAACCAAGCTGATCGTCGATCTGCTCTATGAAGGCGGTATTGCCAATATGCGTTATTCGATTTCGAACACCGCAGAATATGGTGACATCACCACTGGCCCTCGGATCATCACTGACGAGACAAAGGCCGAAATGAAGCGCGTGCTCGCCGATATCCAGTCCGGCCGTTTCGTCAAAAATTTCGTCCTCGACAACCGTGCTGGCCAGCCCGAACTAAAGGCCGCCCGCAAGGCAGCTGCCGCCCACCCGATCGAAGCAACCGGCGCAAAGCTTCGTGCCATGATGCCGTGGATTGGTGCCAACCAGCTGGTTGATAAATCGAAGAACTAAACATATTAGCGCACAGCGCTT
>JANMPK010000362.1:0-8537 GCA_031369825.1 Sphingomonadales bacterium | reverse complement strand
AGCCCAAAATCCAGCATTTGCTTGCCGATTATTTCTTCGGAGAACCATGATGCGGCGGTCGCATTGGTGAAGTCCACAACACCAGCGTCGAACTCGCCGAAATCGACTGCATAAGGTTCGTCGCTGTCGAGCTTGCGCGCCAGATAGCCCAACCTTGCAGCTTCGGCATATTGCGGGCCATCAACCGCGAGATAGGGGTTAACATAACCGAGAAAGCGTATCCCGCGCGCCTTCAGTTCGGCAATCCTGCCCTGCAGATCGGGATAGCGTTCTGCATTCCACTGCCAGTCCCAAAACAACCGCCGCCCGAAGCTGGTTTGGCGAACGCCGATCCAATCCTCACACCATAGGCCCGAGACGGCGGCACCCGCAGCGATGATCTTCTCTAGCCGGTCGAAGCTGTTTGCGCCGTCCTTCAACCCGACAATCGCGCCGCCGATAGCCCATTCGGGAAGAGGCGGCTGCTGCCCCACAACCCCGGCTATGCTCCCGACCAAACTGGCCATATTATCGTCGTTGAGCAGTTTGAAGTTCAGGTTACCCTGCCATGCGCTGACCCGGTGGCGCACAGGATCTGAAAAGTCGAGCACCGTGTAAGTCGATGTTTCAACGTCGATTGCATAGCCGCGAGACGATAGGAACGTCGGCTGCGGATAATTGGTTGTCCAATAATCGCCGCCCGCACCCGAGCCATCCGCATTCATCTTGTCAGTAAAGTCCGAGCCGGGTTCGCGGCCCACGCCGGGCTCACTCGTCCAAATGGGAAATACGCGACCATTGAGAGCAAGATAGCTCATCTGTTCCCCGCCGCCCCAGACAACTTCGTCCGGCTCGGTGGTGAAATCGACGGTCAGACGGTCATGCACATCCCCTTGCGGGCATCGGTCCACGCTCAGCAGGCGGTCATGGTCGTTGACGAGAAGTTTCAGCAGCGGAGTGCCTGACGGCACGTCGGATAAAAACACTTCGCCATACCCATTTTGCGGTTCAACCCACTTGACGATGTAGCGCAGCACCCGCTCATCGGTCGGTGCATCTTCCAGCGCAAAATTCCCCCGCACCATCTTCACGCTCGGCTTGCCCTTCGCAATCCGAAAGGCAGGCGCATCGACGCGGTGGCACAGGATCAGGCGGTCGCCGAGCATCAGGTCGAACCCGTCATCCTTCATTTCGAACCTTGCGGTCACGGCCATCCTCTTCGACTTTTTCTCGTTCTACCCCACGACTATGGCATGATTGCCACACTCGCTGGCTAAATATTATCGCTATATGACACCGCTAGACATATCAAGCGAGTTTGGCTACATCAACTCCGTTATCAACGACAGTCAAGCCGACCCGCAATTGTCTCTGGTGCATCAAATTCAGGGAAAATTGTAGAAAACGGGCGGTAAAAGTGGGAGGCACAGGATGCAATTTTCAAAGTTCAAAAACTCGGATCTTATCCGCGCAGTATTGATCGGCACTAGCGTGATCGCGCTCGGTGTTGCGATGCCTGCATATGCGCAGGACGCGCCTAGCGATGATGATTCGGTTAGTAACGAAATCATCGTCACCGCACAAAAGCGTGAGCAGAATATTCAGGATGTTCCGGTGGCAGTCTCGGTGATTTCTGGCGCGGCGCTGGAAGCACAGGGCGGTATCAATATCGAGAATGCCCAGTATCTCGTTCCAAGCCTTAACTTTCGCAAATCGGGTTCGGCGCTGAACCAGTCGCTTTATCTGCGCGGCGTCGGCACTACCACGTTCTCGATTGGTGGCGAGCCCTCGGTCGGCACCGTGCTCGACGGCGTCGTGCTTGCCCGTTCGGGCGAAGCGTTCAGCGACCTGGTCGATATTGAGCGGATTGAAGTGCTGCGCGGTCCGCAAGGCACATTGTTTGGTAAAAACGCCAGTGCTGGCGTTATCAATATCGTCAGCCGCCGCCCGGGTGACACCTTTGGCGCATCAATTGAGGGTGGGTTCTTCTTCGGCAACGGCCAGGAATATCGTGTGCGCGGTGGCGTCGATGCACCATTGTCCGAAAAAATCGGTGCCCGCGTTACCGGCTTCTATTCCAAATGGGATGGCAACATCGTCAACGAAACGCTCGACCGCCGGGTCAACGGTTATGAGCGATATGGCTTTCGCGGTATCGTCGAGGCCCGCCCGAGCGAAAATGTCACGCTGACGCTGATCGGCGACTGGCGCAAGTCGAACGACGATTGCTGTGCCGAAGTCATCGGTTCGCCCGCGCGCAACGCCGACAATACGACATTCGCCACATTCACTGCCCGTGCCGCCACAGCGCTACCGCCGCTGCTGGGCGACAAAGGCCGCCGGGTGCGCCAGAACCTGCTGACGCAGTCGTTGGAAAAAGCATGGGGCGTTTCGTTTCAGGCCGATATCGAATCTGATGACGGCCCAACCGTAACCTCGATCACCGCTTACCGCGAATATGACAGCAACGAAGTGCGCGACGGGGACTTTCTCTCGACACCTTATGTGGGCATAGCACAAAGCCACGATTTCGGTCCGCAGACCGGCAATACGTTTACGCAGGAACTGCGGCTGACGTCTCCTTCCGGCCAGTTTCTCGAATATGTTGCCGGTCTCTATTATTATAACGCATCGCAGGAGCGCACTTTTACGCGTGCGAACATCGCTTGCACTGCCTCGACATTGCCGGTGCAGGGCGTCCTGACACCTTGCTCGACCGCTGCTGGTGCATCTACTATTACATTCCCTATAGGCATCGCCAATTTCGGCACGACATTCAAAAATATGGCTGCGTTCGGTCAGGCGACGTTCAATTTCAGCGACAGCTTCCGCGCGATTGCGGGCCTGCGCTACACGCATGATCAGCTAAACGGTTTCCATAGTCGCACTACGCCAGTTCCAGGTGCGTCCCAGCCTGTGTTTGATCAAGGCGTCTACAACGAATATATCCGCCAGATTAATCTAGGTGCCACTCCTGCCGCTGCACAGACGGCAGCAGTGCTTGCTTCGAACGGACAGCCTTTCCGTCAAAAGGTTACAAACAACAACATCTCAGGCAAATTCGGGCTGCAATATGATCTGTCGGAAGATGTGATGGCCTATGCGTCTTACTCGCGCGGCTATAAGGGGCCTGGCCTCAATATCTTCTTCAACCTGAACTCGAACGGCACACCGCCGCTCGCCGATGAAACCGGTGACAGCTATGAAGGCGGGCTAAAAACAAGTATGCTCGACGGACAATTGACGCTGAACCTTGCGGGCTATTACGCCAAGTACAAGAATTTTCAGGCGAACAATCCCGATTTTGTGCTCGGGCAACGGGTTACCCGGTTCACAAATGCGGGCACCGTTTCAACGCGAGGTTTCGAACTCGATCTGCTCTATCGTCCGTCGGATGACTTCACCCTCTCGGGTGGAGTTGCTTATACCGATGCCAAGGTTGACCGGTTCCGTTTGCCGCCGGGTGCGCCAATCACCGATCAGATACCGGATGGTTCTGCTCTTCCTTTCTCACCTAAATGGAAAAGCTCTCTTGGCGGAACTTATACGGTTCGTACGGGTGGATTTGCCGATATCGAACTAGGCGCACAGGGATCATATCAGAGCTCGCAGCTGTCATTGCTGGTCGCAAGTCCTTTGATAACAGGTAACAGCCGGATAAAGGATTATGGCCTGCTTGATCTGTCCATCGCGCTGTTGGGAGCAGATAATAGATACCGTATCTCTTTATTGGCAAAGAATGTGCTGGATACCAGCTTTGCTGCTTCCATAGTTGATGGCGGGCCGCTTTCAGCGGGCAACACCGGCAGCTCAAGCTACCGCTATATTATCCCGCGTGAGGCCGACCGCTATTTTGGCATTAATGCCAAGGTCAATTTCGGGGGCAATTAAACCAAAAGCCCTTTAAGGGTCGCGTAAAGGGGCTGGAACTCGCAAGGGTTCCGGCCCTTTTCTTCGTCGATTTGTGGGGAGTAAGCTAGGACGGGTGGTGCGAGACCAGTAGCAAACCACCCGTCCAAGCTTCAAGTGGGTGTTGAACATGTATCAATAAGCACCCGGCGTGCCATTTTTAGAAACTATATAAAAAACAATTATTTAGATAGTTTCATCGAGATTAACTTTTTGCCAACTGTAAAGCCTTTCGACAAAATGGCGATGGCGATAGATCAACGGTGTTTACACGCGTAATCGAATCGACTACACACGTAGTCGGAGACTGATATGCAAGAACGCATTAGCGACGCTGAATGGGCAATTATGGAAATATTGTGGGCCGAAGCACCGCTGACCGCGACCGATGTTGCGTCGCGGGTTTTGGCCGACCGTGACTGGACGCTGGCGACGGTTAAGACTTTGCTGTCGCGGCTGCTCGCAAAGGCCGCCGTGGAGCACCGCGCCGATGGCCGCCGTTTCCTCTACTCGCCTTTGGTCGAGCGTGAGGATTATGTTGCGGGCGAATCGAAACGGTTGGTTGATCGGCTATTTGGCGGAAAATTCATGCCCTTGGTCGCACACTTGGCCGAGCAGGAAAAGTTGAGCGACACCGACATTGCCGAGATCGAGAGATTGCTGAGGGAGATGAAATCATGAGCACATTTTTGATGAGCACGTGGGTTTTCGATAGTCTACTGGTTACCAGCCTGTTGATGGCTACGATATTGCTGGTTCGGCGTCCGGTCGCAAAAATTTTCGGCGCTGGTGTTGCTTATGCGCTCTGGCTAATTCCAGCGGCGCGGTTGTTGATGCCCAGCCTGACGGGAGAAGCCGCACCCGTCGGTGAAAGCTCGCAGGCCGTGCGTGATGCTGTGCGCGAGTCTATCCTTGCAGGCGTTACAACCAGCGACCCGGCCATCGCCGTTGCGGCCAGCCCCAGCATCGACTTTGCCGCTCTGGCGATTACCATCTGGCTTGGCGGCGCAGTGCTGTTTTTCATCGTACAGATGATCCGCTACGCTTCGATGCGCGATGATCTTTTGTCCGATGCCGAAGAAATTGCAGTCATCGACCGTGTCCGCGTGATCGCATCCGATCAGGTTGCCGGGCCGCTCGCCTTTGGTCTGTTCAAACGCTACATCGCGGTGCCGCAGGATTTTACCAAAGCCTATTCGCCAGCCGAACGCGAACTCGCAATTGCGCACGAGATGGCGCACCATAAATCGGGCGATCTGTTCGCCAATCTGGCCGCGTTTATCGTATTGTGTCTGATGTGGTTCAACCCGATAGCGTGGGTCAGCTGGAGCGCGCTGCGCTTTGACCAGGAAGCCGCCTGCGATGCCCGTGTGCTCGCCGGTAAAGACGCAGCACAACGTGAAATTTACGGCCGCGCCTTGGCCCGCACCGCCTTTGACGGCGTGCCGACCTTTGCCACAGCGCTGAATTCCCCGAAAACGATTATTGAAAGATTGAGGAGACTGACCATGAAAGACGCCAGCAAACAGCGCCGCTCGCTGGGCAAACTGGGTATATTGGCCGCAGCTTTGGTGATCTTGCCGCTGACCGCGACGATTGCGCCTGCTGTCGGCGCACAGAATGAGCAAGCGATCGAATCGGAAAAACCACAAATTATCGAAAAGCAGGTCAAAATTATCAAGATCAACAGGGATGGAAAAACCGTCAATATTATCGGCGATGACGGCGATGACGAGGAAGTCACCAAAGTTGAACGTGATGGCAAAACCTTCATTTTCCGCACCGATAAGAAACTGTCGCAGGCAGAAGTTGAAGAGATGATCAAGGAAGCCGAAGAATCACGCGAAGAAGCCGATGATGCTATGGTGCGAGCCGACGAAGCACGCGGTGAAGCCGAAGCGGCACGCGGTGAGGCCGAAGCAGCGCGTGGCGAGGCCGAAGCAGAGCGCTCTAACGCAGCAGCGCGCGGCCATGCCGAAGCGATGCGCGTTCACGCGGTGGCAATGGCCGCCAACTACATCCCCGAAATCGACATCCGCGAAGTCACCAAAAACTGCCGGGAAGGCCACCCGGTGACAACCAATGTCGAAGGCTTCGATGGCACGAACAAGGCACGCATCAAAATCGTGATGTGCGGCAAAGGGCAGGCCAAGCTAGCCCGGCTTGAAGCGCTGCAAGGCCTGCGTGAAGCACGTAGCGAAATCGCTTCCGAAGAAGACATACCCGAAGGCATCCGCAAAGATGTAATGGAAAAGCTCGAAAAGCAGATCCGCAAGTTGGAGGCCGAAGCCGACAAAGCGAGCTAAAACGATAGCTCCCCTCTACGTAAAGTTTAACTTGGGGCGGTTTACCAAATGTATTTGGTCTGCCGCCCCTTTTTCTTTGGTGTCCGATACGCCATATCGGTTGAATGAGCGATTGGCCCGATACTATTCACGCCGGCGAAACCGAGAGCCACGAGCCGTTGGTGCGCCGCGTGCTTGCGCCCAATCCGTCGCCTTATACCTATACTGGCACGCAAACCTGGCTGGTGGGCAATGGCAGCGATGTTGCGGTCATCGACCCCGGCCCGGCCGGTAGCGGCATGAGCATTGGCGACCCCGCCGATATCAACGGTGAGGGTCATGTCGACGCCATCCTGCGCGCAATAGGTGATGCGAAGGTCACCGCGATAATATGCACTCATACCCACCGCGACCACTCACCAGCCGCAGCACCCCTCAAAGCCGCTACGGGCGCGCCGATTATCGGCTGCGCCCCCTTAACGCTGCGCGACGATGGCCCGCGTGCGGACTCCGCGTTCGACCCGGATTACGCCCCCGACCGCATCCTAACCGATGGCGAGCGTATTTCTGGCGACGGCTGGACTATAGAAGCGGTCGCCACCCCCGGCCATACGTCGAACCATCTCTGCTATTCGCTCGTCGAAACAGGCGCGCTGTTCACCGGCGACCATGTGATGAAATGGTCAACCACTGTGGTCAGCCCGCCCGACGGCGACATGACCGCCTATATGGCGTCTTTGCAAAAGCTCTACGACCGCGAAGACCGCATCTATTACCCTGCGCATGGGCCCGCAGTCGAAAAGCCGCGCCAGCTGGTGCGCGGGATGATCGGCCACAGGCGGCAACGCGAGCGGCAGATCGTCAAACTGCTGGAAGCAGGTGAGGCGCATATCTCCGATATGGTTGCGGCCATGTACAAAGGCCTCGATCCGCGTTTGACGGGTGCAGCTGGCCGCTCTGTGTTGGCGCATCTGGTCGATTTGCAAAATCAGGGCCGCGTGTCGGTTGCGGGGGACGCTTGGAAACTGGTCGCATGAGCCGCGCGTGGCCGCCAATTATTGCGCTTGCCTTGTTGTTTGCGGGCCTGATCTGGTGGGCTGACCGTAAGCTCGACACCACGCCTGAAACCATTGCGAGTGCCAGCCTTCTGGGCATCCGCGAACAAAATCGGTTGTCGGCATTTGCCGCCAACTATGCCGCAGTCGTCACCAGCGAGCAGACACGCTTCGGGCTGTCGGCGAAGAAGACGCTGATTATGCAGGGACTGGTGCGGTATGAGGTCGATCTCGCTAAACTAACCGATGACGATGTTCGCTGGGATGTGGCAACGAAAACGCTCAGCGTCAAAATTCCGCCTATTGAAGTTGCGCCGCCGCAAATCGACCTCAAATCTATTCAGGAATATGGCGAGGGTGGCATATTGCGGACGCTGACCGATGTGGACGGGGTGCTGGACAGTGCCAACCGCGCCAAAGGGCAAGCCGAGCTGGTCCGGCAGGCACAAGGCGCGGTCCCGATGCGGCTTGCGCGTGACGCCTTCAAACGGGCGATTGCACTGAATTTTGAAGTGCCTTTACGCGCCGCTGGCATAGATGCGAAGGTCCAAGCGTTCTTCGCCGATGAGCAAGGCGGAAAGATCACCACGCAGTGGGATTATTCGAAACCAATTGGCGAAGCTTTGAAAAAGTAAGAATATTAAACACCAAGGACGCAAAGATTATCAAGAGGGCAGTTTATGGACAGCCGGTTATTCGCTACGCTGACATCTTGAAAATCTTCGCGCTCTTCGCGTTAAAAAAATGGTAAAGTACCTTCGGCAATTTTTGGAGTTGATACAATGAACGCCCCCGTCCCCCGCGAAAATCTGCAAGGCGTTGACCTGCTCGCCGAAATCAACCGGCTTAAGAAGGAACGCAATGCCGTCATTCTGGCGCATTATTACCAGAAACCCGAAATCCAGGACTTGGCCGATTTCGTTGGCGACAGCCTCGAACTCAGCAAGCGCGCGGCGGAAACCGACGCCGATGTGATCGCATTTTGCGGGGTCAAGTTCATGGCCGAAACCGCAAAAATCCTTAGCCCGCAAAAGACCGTCATCCTGCCCGATATGGCCGCCGGTTGCTCACTCGAAGACTCCTGCCCACCGGGCAAGTTCAAGGCTTTCCGAGAGGCGAACCCCGACCATATCGCGCTGACCTACATCAACTGTTCCGCCGAGGTGAAGGCGCTTTCCGACATCATCGTAACGAGCAGCAGCGCCGAAACCATCCTCGCGCAAATTCCGCCCGAGCAGAAAATCATCTTCGGCCCCGACCGGCATTTGGGTGGGTATCTGTCGCGCAAATTCAACCGCGAAATGCTGCT
>JANMPK010000341.1:0-3101 GCA_031369825.1 Sphingomonadales bacterium | reverse complement strand
GAGGAACCACGCATGTACGGGGTGACCGTCCGCGCCAAGTTCTAAAACCCATTCGTCACGCAAAAGAAAGGGGCGGTCTCCGATGTGGAGGCCGCCCCTTTTGCTTATACAAGGACTGTCCCATTGGGGACTGTCCCTAATGTAACAGTCCTTGCTTAGGCCGCAGCTTTGTACAGTGTTTCGCCGTTATCGGCCATTTCACGGAAGCTCTTTGGCGGCGCGAAACGGTTGCCATATTGCTGCGCCAAACCATCTGCGGTGCGGACGAAGTTCTCTAAGCCGACAGTGTCGATATAGCTCATCGGACCGCCAGTATAAGGCGCAAAGCCCCAACCGAAGATTGCGCCCAGATCGGCGCTTTGCGGGTCGGCAACGACCTTTTCCTCAAAGCATTGGGCAGTTGCAATGAGCTGGATGTAGAGCAGACGCTGCTTAACTTTCTCAACCGTTGGCTGGTTTTCGGCGAGTGGATAATGATCGGCCATGCCTTTCCACAGCGTCAATCGCTCACCCTTATCGTCATAGTCGTAAAAACCGCTGCCGAAACGGCGGCCCTTGCGGCCCAGTTCAACGACCATTTTCTCCATAAACGGCTCAGTTCCGTTTGGCACATAGGCATCACCCAATGCCGCCTTCGTCGATTGCATCACGTCATAACCCAGCTGCAACGTCGTTTCATCGAGCAACGCCAGCGGGCCAATCGGCATACCCAGCGCCTTTGCCGCATTTTCGATCAAAGCAGGTTTCACGCCCTCGGTCACCATCAGCATCGCCTCGCCCATGTAAGGCGGGAACACGCGGTTGGTGAAGAAGCCCCGGACGTCCTTGACAACAATCGGCGTCTTCTTGATCTTGGCGTTGTAATCGAACGCGGCGGCGAGCGCCAAATCGCCCGATTTCTCGCCGGGGATGATTTCGAGCAGCGGCATTTTCTCGACTGGCGAGAAGAAATGCAGGCCGATGAACTGTTCTGGCCGCACCGAATTGAGCGCCAAACCAGTAATCGGCAAGGTCGACGTGTTCGACGCAAACACGACATCAGGACGAATGACCGCCTCAGTCCGCTTGATAACATCTGCCTTGACATCGGGCCGCTCGAACACGGCTTCAATGATTAGATCGACATCTTTCAGATCATCATAATTATCGGTCGGGGTGATGCGCGCCATGAAGGCTTCGCCCGCCTCCTTGGTCATTTTGCCACGGCCAACTGCCTTGTCGATAATCTTGCGGCTGTAATCGACCGCTTTGTTCGCATCTTCCATCGACCGGTCGAGCACGACGACATCCATGCCGCCCTTGACGGTAACATGCGTGATGCCCGATCCCATCAGGCCGCCGCCAATGACGCCAACCTTTTTAATGTCGACCGGGGGAACACCACTGGGACGGCCAGCGCCCTTTTCAGCCGCTTGTTTGTTGATGAACAAGGTGCGGATCATGTTCTTCGCCTGACTGCCCGATAGCAGCTTGGTGAAGTACTTCGATTCAACACGCAGCGCGGTATCGAATGGCAATATCGAACCCTCATACAGGCACGACAATATAGCCTTCACCGCATCGAAATTGCCCTTGCTTTCCTTATGCGCCAACGCGTTGAGGCCAACGAACAGCTGCGCCGAACGCGGGTCCATTGCGCCTGCTCCGCCGGGGAATTTGAAATCCTTTTTGTCCCAAGGTGCGGTGACCTTCGGATTGGCCTTAACCCAAGCCTTGGCATTGGCGATCAGATCATCTGCGGCCACGACTTCATGCACGAGGCCCTGGGCCTTGGCAGTCACGGGGTCGAGCGATTTGCCCTGAATGATCATCATCGCCGCATTTTGCAGGCCGATCAGGCGCGGTGTCCGCTGTGTGCCGCCACCGCCTGGCAGAAGCCCGACCATAACTTCAGGCATACCCAGCTGGATTTTCGGGTTATCGGCAACGACGCGATAATGGCAGCCCAGCGCCAGTTCCAAACCGCCGCCAAGCGCCAGACCGTTGAGCGCACATGCCACTGGCTTTGCTGAAGCCTTGCCGCTGCTGAGGTCCTTGGCCGTATGCCCGCCTGCTTCCATCTTACGGAGCAATGCGTTGAGCGCAAAGGCTTGGTCGAACGCTTCTTTGGTGCTGGCTGCTTTTGCGCCGCCCAGCATGGTGAGGTCAGCGCCTGCGAGAAAACCGGACTTCTTGCCCGAAGTAATCACCACGCCCTTGATGGCTTCGTTGGCCGTAAAATCATCGACCCATTGCCCGAATTCCGCAATCAGCGCGCCATTCCAGACGTTCATCGAGGCATCGGGAAGGTCAATCGTCAAAAGCGCAATGCCGTCGGCGTCCACATCGACCGAAAAAGTTGTATAAGTCATGTCGGTCGTCCTCAATTCACGCGTTCGATAATTGTCGCGGTGCCCATGCCCGCGCCGATGCAGAGCGTGGTCAGCGCAGTCGATTTGCCCGAGCGTTCCAACTCGTCCAGAACGGTGCCAAGGATCATCGCGCCGGTCGCCCCCAACGGATGGCCCATCGCAATCGCGCCGCCATTCACATTGATGTCGCTGTGGTCGATGTTTATTGCCTCCATGAAGCGCAAAACGACGGCGGCGAAAGCCTCGTTCAGTTCCCAGAGGTCAATATCACCCTTGGCCATGCCAGCACGCGATAGCGCCTTTTGCGCGGCAAATTCCGGGCCAGTGAGCATGATCGAAGGTTCGGAACCAATCGACGCCATCGACACGATACGCGCACGCGGCTTCAGGCCGAGCTTTTCGCCTGCTTCCTTATTGCCGATCAGTACTGCGGCGGCACCGTCGACGATACCGGAACTGTTGCCGGCGTGATGGACATGGTTGATCTTCTCGACCTCGGGATAGCGCATGATCGCGATATCGTCGAAGCCCGGCATCATCGTTCCCATCATCTGGAAAGCGGGCGACAAAGCACCCAATGACTGCATATCGGTTTCGGGGCGCATCAGCTCGTCATGGTCCAGAAGCACCTCACCAATCACATCCCTGATCGGCAGGATCGACTTGGCGAAGCGTTTCTCGCTCCATGCCTTTGCAGCGCGCTTCTGGCTCTCGACCGAATAAGCATCCACGTCATCGCGGCTATAGCCG
>JANMPK010000214.1:0-4702 GCA_031369825.1 Sphingomonadales bacterium | reverse complement strand
TTGCCAAGGAGTTGGATAACAAAATTGCCGGAAAGCCGGTCAATTGCATCAGCGATTTTACCTCGACCAATCTCATCCGTGTCAGCGACGATATCCTGCTCTACCGTGTCTCAGGTAATCTGGTGTATCAGAACAAGCTCAGATATGGCTGCCCCGGCCTTGCCCGCGACAATGACATCATCGTTAGCGAGCAATTTGGCGGCCAGAAATGCCGTGGCGACATCATTCGTCTGGTTGACCGCAGCAGCGGCATTCAGGGCCCGTCATGCAGCCTTGGTGAGTTCGTGCCTTACCGTAAGGAAAAGAAAGCGGGCTAGGTCCTGACCCTAATCGGTGCGGCCCAGAAATTTCGTCAGCCCAGCTGCAAATTTTTCCGGCTGGTCCAGTATGATGAAATGATAGCTGCCGGTTATCTGCACTGCCGTAAATCTGGCGGTGCCAGCATATTGCGGGACAAAGGCGGCGGTTGACTGTTCCACCGTCATCGCACGATCATCCTGCGCATAAAGCAACGTCACTGGCGCTGTAATCTTCGGCAATTCGGGCCGCATATCGGTGGTCATATCGTCAAGCAACGCCTGCGCCACCACACGCGGGTCGGATTTCAGGGTCCAGCGCGCAACGGCAATGCGCCCCGCGGCATGGTTGGTCAGCCCGCCCGCCTGACTTTGTGGCCCGGGGTCTTTGCCGGTGTCGATGGGCTTGGGTTGGCTATATTGCGCGCGGATGGAGGCCGCGAAACCCTCAGCACGCGGCCTGACCGCATCCACGGTCGCGTTGGGAAAGAAGATCGTGCCAATATATGGCACTGCGTCAACGACCATTATTTTGCCAAGCAAATCGGGATAGCGTGCGGCGATCATCAATGCCGATAATCCGCCAAGCGAATGGCCGATGATGGCCGGTTTGGCGCGGCCAGCGGCAATGATCTGGTCGCTGACATAATCGGCGAGTTCGCGCACAAACGGTTCCAGCACAGGCCCTTCCGCATTGGCCCCTGCCGCATCACCGAATCCGTAAATCTGGACGATGTGCAGCCGGTAACATCCGCGCTGCGCCGCAACCGTCGCTGCCCACACGTCACGCGGGGTGGATAGGCCGGGGATCAGGATGACGTCGGGGCCGTCGCCCTCGATCTGCACGGAAAAGTGCTTGCCGCCGTGAAAGGCAGCATCTTGTGCAGCCGTCGGGTCGGCGGCGCAGTTGCGGGCTATAGCGGGCGCACTGGCCAGCGGAATGATGGTACCCAGAAGCGCCAGAATAATAAGTTTTTTCATAATAGTTCCTTGTGGCGCGCGCTCAATCGCGCAAAAATATCTGTTCAATCGGCATCGCAAACAGGTCGGATATCCTGAACGCCAGCGGCAGCGATGGGTCATATTTTCCCGTCTCGATGGCATTGACCGATTGCCGCGACACGCCCAGCGCATCAGCCAGATCCTGCTGGCTCCAGTCACGTTCGGCGCGCAATACTTTCAGCCGGTTTTTCACGGGCTGTTATAACCAGCGGTGCCAAGGGTGAGCTTGTTATAGATCGCACCGACAAACAGCCCCATGAACCAGAAAAACGCCGCGCCAAACCCACCATTGCCCGGTGGCACCAGTTCGAAATTCTGCAGGAATTCCCACACGGTCATGACGGTCAGGCAAAATCCGGTGGCGACCAGGCTCTGGCGGACAAGGAGCATCCGGATAAACTCGTCCGGCTCCTCCACCAAGAACCGCATCACCGCCCAGAATATGCCTATGATCGGCAAAGCAGGCGCAATCGCCAGCGCATAAGCCGGGATGCCAGAAACGGCGCCCGCCTTGAATATGGTAACTGCGACAATCAGGGTGACAACATAGATCGACATCAGCACAAACAGGCGGATGAGATAACTCCGGATCGCGGGACTTTTATATTTGGCCATGACAAGGCTCCTTGTTGATTAGACAAGGGTACTTTACTTATGAGTCGTGATTATGTCAAGGGTCATTGACTAAATAATATTTGGCATAACCAAGTTGGATCGGGGTGGTAATATAAGCCAACTTCATCGAGTCGTGAGTTTTTAGAATATGATGTCAGAATTGGGCGGCTGCATTCATGCAGTTGCAAACGTAGTGCTTTTGCATGTGCAGGTGGAGGAAGGACTTAATGCACCAGATAACGCCAGTACGCTTGTGTTTGGAAAGCAAAATTACGAGGCTGCACAGCATGACTTTGCGGAATTGCAGAGGGTGGCGACCGAGCTAAATATGGACGCTTCGCTACACTATGTGAATTATTGCATTGAACTTTTTTCGAGGGGTATAATTGGCCATAATGGAGAATTGTTGCTCGCGCGAAATCATGCGGAAAGGCTCCATTCTAATCTTGAAAGTGTTAGAACTAGTTTTTTGGTGCAAATGAGCAGTAAGCTAGTTTTAGTATTTGATTCCAAACACATAGAGTATGTTCGGTCTGGGGAGCCGTTGTTCGGCTACGAAGTCGAGAATGTATTTCCGAAGGCTTCCGAGGAAATTACTGAAGCTGCATTGTGCTTGGCATTCAGTCGCCCGACAGCCGCTGTATTTCACCTAATGCGAGCAATGGAACTTTCAGTTCAACGACTTGCCGAGGCGCTCGGCAAATCAAACCCGAATGAGAAAGTTTGGGGGGTGATCCTTTCCGATATTAATGCTGCCATTGAGGCAATGCCAAAAGGCCCCGCTAGAGATGCTTGGTCAGCAAGCCACACCCATCTCTATCATGTCAAACAAGCGTGGCGGAATGACACAATGCACCCTAAAACAACCTATACCGAAGAACAGGCTCAGAATGTCTTTGATGCAGTTCGATCATTCATGGCGCACTTAGCGACACTGGTTTCGCAACCTTCGTGAGTGGGCACGCAATACTAATTTGCTCTCAACGCTGCCCCTATTTAAACCTCGCCCTCACCGCCGCTTTTTCCGATACAAATCCCTGATTGCCCCCGGCGATACGCTACCGTAAAAATCCACTGCCTTGACCGCGTCGTCACCAATCAGGTCGCGCGCAAGGTTCTCCATCCTGTCGCGTTTTTCGCATAGATCTTCGAGCAGCCATTGCGGCATCTCGTCATTTTCCTCCGCTTCCTCGTCATTGATCATCGCGTTCATCGTATCAATCATGTGGCGCGCTGTTTCCAACGCAACTTTCAGCCGGGCGTCGCGCTCGCGCTCGGCCACCAGCATTTCGTCGGCAAAGTCATACTCGGCTGCCAACGGGCCGTAACGCCGCGTATGCGTTTGACGCATCATGAACATCAGCAGGCGGTTGTCATACCAGCGCCCTTCGCCGACCAGCTCGCCCTTATAATAATGCGGCACTGGCACGCCGTTGACCGCGCGGTCCATCGCGATATCCTGCAGCCGCGCAAATCCGGTGCGCTGTGCCGCGTCCCATGCCTTGGCAAAGGATTCTGCATCGTTCTCCTTGCGCAGATTATAGGCGCTGGTCGAACCCATGCCGACCTTGGTGGTGGCGGCGGTGACATTGCCGGTTTCGGATAAAGCCTCAATAAACGCGGCCTGTTTTTCGGGTGTCCAGCCATCGGCACGCTCTCTGGCGCGGGGGACGGGGGTGAAGTGATTATCGCTTGTCATTTGAATATAATAACCATATAGGAACATATATGTCAAGTAATTTATCCATATCATGTCGTTTTCTGCTGATAAAGTCCGCCCGTTGGACCTGCGCGCCAACATACCCTTCGTCGCGTTTTCCTGTTTTTTCTTTATATAGTGTCCACTTTGACCACTTATCGCTGTTTTGGCGCTGCTTGACCCTTGCCGAATTGGCCGTCGCTCGGCATAGGCTTTGGCATGTCTGAGATGTTCAAAATAACCCTTCCCGATGGCTCTGTGCGCGAAGTTGTGCCCGGTTCCACCCCTGCCGATATCGCCGCCGCGATTGGCCCGGGGCTCGCCAAGGCGACCATTGCGGCGCGGGTCGATGGCGAGTTGCGCGATGTGATGCGGCCGTTTGATGGTGATGCGAATCTTGCTTTGGTGACAACGCGCGACGAGGCCGATGCGCTTGAGCTTGCACGGCATGACTTTGCCCATGTGTTGGCAGAGGCCGTGCAGTCGCTGTTTCCGGGCACGCAGATTACCTTTGGCCCGTCGACCGACGACGGATTTTATTATGACTTTGCGCCGCCAGTCGGCAGGGGCCCGTTTGTCGATGACGAACTGCCTTTGATCGAGGCGGAAATGCGCAGGATTATCGCTGCCGACCAGCCACTGATCCGCGAAGTGTGGAGCCGCGCCGACCTGATTGCCAAATGGCAGGCCGACGGCGAAAGCTTCAAGGCCGAATGGGCCGCCGAACTTCCGGAGAATGAAGAGCTTACAGTCTATCGTTCAGGAGACTGGATGGATATGTGCCGCGGGCCGCATCTGGCTTCGACCGGCAAGCTTGATCCGGCAGCTTTCAAGCTGATGCGCGTGTCGGGTGCCTATTGGCGCGGTGACCAGAAGAATGCGCAGCTGACGCGGATTTACGGCACTGGCTGGCTGAACAAGAAGCAGCTTGATGCGCATCTGATGCGATTGGAAGAAGCCGCCAAACGCGACCACCGGCGCATCGGGGCGGACATGGACCTGTTCCATTTGCAGGCCGAGGCGCATGGCAGCGTTTTCTGGCATCCCAACGGCTTCGTCATTTACCGGGCGCTTGAGGCCTATATGCGCC
>JANMPK010000411.1:0-3351 GCA_031369825.1 Sphingomonadales bacterium | reverse complement strand
ATTCGGGGGGAGGGGATTTTTTAGTCCTTGGCGAAGTCGCGCACTTTTTGCGAACTACCACGCGGGAGTATGAGAACCTCCTTACCATTGGCAACGACGATCAGGTCATTTACTCCGTGCACCGACACGCGGATGCCGTCGGCGTGGATCAGGTTGCCGCTGGCCTCTGACAACCGGACTTCGCCGATTGTGGTGTTGTGGCTATCGTCCTTGTCGCCAATCTCATGCAGCGCGTCCCAGCTGCCGACGTCTGACCAGCCCATATTAACCGGGGCGACTGCGACGCGTTCTGCCTTTTCCATGACGGCATAGTCGATGCTTTCGGATGGCGAGGCGGCAAAGGCAGCGTGGTCGGGGTGGATCTGCGATCCTTCGCGCGTGGCACCGGCCACCGCGCTTTGAGCAGCGGCCAATATGCCGGGTGCGTGGACGGCAAGCGCGCCCAGATAGATATCGGCGCGGAACAGGAAGATGCCGCCGTTCCAGACATGGTCGCCGCTGGCGATCATCGCCGCAGCGCGCGCAGCGTCGGGTTTTTCGACAAAGCGCGCGACGCGGTTTACCGATGGCGCTTCCTCTTCCGCAAGCTGGATATAGCCATAGCCGGTTTCCGGGCCCGTCGGGCTGATGCCATAGGTTGCCAGCCAGCCATCATTGACCAACGGCAGCAACGCATCTGTCGCGGCGTCAAACGCGGCTTGGTCGAGGATCACATGGTCGCTGGGCATGACCAGCAACGGTGTTTTCTGGCCGTCAACCGAGAGCGCCGCCAATGCGATGGCGGGTGCGGTGTTGCGGGCGCAGGGTTCCAAGATGATTAGCGCGTCGTCGACCCCGATGGCCGCCAATTGCGCCTCGACCAGAGCGGCGTGCGCGGCACCGGCAACGATGACCGGTGCGGCGAAACGATTGCGGTCCATCGTCCGGCGCACGGTCATCTGGAACATCGTTTCGTCACCGGTCAGCGCCAGAAACTGCTTGGGGGTTTGCGGCGTCGACAGCGGCCACAGCCGTGTGCCGCCGCCGCCGGATAATATGACTGGGGTAATGCGCAAGAACCGATCCTTATTTTGGTGCGCCTTATCTAGCGGGTTATCCGCCGACAGGCCAGTTGCTGAAATCGTCAAAATTTCGCTTTTGTTCCATGCGTTTATATTAAAAGTGTAAAATTAAGCGACACTTTACCTTTAGTGGCTAAAACTGTGGCTTATGATCAGGCTCTTCAAACATTATATCCCTTATGCCGTGATATTTCTGGCGCTGGTCGATTTTTGCCTGCTGATTGCTGCTGCCGAAACCGCCTGGGTGATCCGCGCCAACCAGATTGATATGCACGTCGATTATATCGGCAACCGGTTCGGCCAGTTGCTGACCTTTGCAGCAGCGTTGCAGGTCGCGGCGATGGCGGTCGGGGTTTACGGGCCGGATGCGCTGCAATCGCTGCGGTTTGCCATTGCGCGGTTGCTGGTGGCGGTCTCGCTCGGGGTGATTTTCCAGTCAGTCATGGCCTTCGCTCTGCCGGGGATGACCTTGTGGCGTTCGAACTCGCTGTACGCGATGGTGCTGGCATTTGTGTATCTCGCCTTCAGCCGCACATTGCTTGGCAGCCTGATCGGCGGCGAAGCATTCAAGCGGCGTTTGCTGGTGCTGGGCGCAGGCAAACGGGCGCAGCGGATCAAGGAACTGGAGGCAAAGCCCGGTTCGGGGTTTGTTGTCGTCGGCTATATTGCGATGAACGAAAACAAGCGCGTGATCCCCGAAGCGATCAACCGCGATGCGATTTATAATCTCGCGGATTTCGTAGTCAAAATGGGGGCGAGCGAAGTCGTGCTCGCGCTTGAAGAACGGCGCAACGCGATACCGCTCGATGATCTGCTGCGGATCAAAACCACCGGCGTCCACGTCAACGAAATTTCAAGCTTTCTGGAGCGTGAGACGGGACGTGTCGACCTTGACAGCGTCAACCCGAGCTGGCTGATTTTCTCCGATGGATTTTCGTCGGGACGGCGGCTGTCGGGAATTGCCAAACGGCTTTTCGATATCATAGCCAGCCTCATTCTTTTGTTTGCGACAATGCCGATAGTTATTGTCTTTGCGATCCTCGTCAAACTGGAAAGTCGCGGGCCGGCATTTTACCGGCAAGTGCGCGTGGGTTTGTTTGGTCAACCTTACAGCGTGGTGAAACTGCGCTCGATGCGCAGCGATGCAGAGGTTCAGGGCAAGGCCGTTTGGGCGGCAAAGGATGATCCGCGCATCACGATGGTCGGTAAATTCATCCGCAAGGTGCGGATTGATGAACTGCCGCAGACGTGGAATGTGCTGAAAGGCGAAATGAGCTTTGTCGGCCCGCGACCAGAGCGCCCCGAATTTGTTGCCGATCTGGAGCAGCAGCTGTCTTATTATGCCGAGCGCCACATGGTGAAGCCGGGCATCACCGGCTGGGCGCAGATCAATTATCCGTACGGCGCCTCGATCGAGGATTCGCGGCACAAACTGGAATATGACCTCTATTATGCCAAAAACTACACGCCGTTTCTCGACATACTAATCCTTCTGCAGACGATCCGTGTCGTGCTGTGGCCCGAAGGTGCGCGTTGATGGAAATAGTGCTGCCATTCATAAGTTTCTGGGGGCATGCTGCGGCTGCTTTTGCTTATGCTGCGCTGGCGATATGGGTTGTTCACCAATATGGCTGGGCCAACCGGCAACAGATTGTCCTGATTGCAGCAATGGCGTTGACAGCGGCATGGGGGCTTGCGGCAACTATTTCTGGCCCTGTAAGTAATGTTACGCTGTTTGCAGAAAGCGCGCGTAATCTGTCTTGGCTAGGCTTCATGTTTTTCCTGCTGCGTGCAGGCGAAGGCAAACAGCAACCGCGAACGATCAACATGATTTATGTCGTGCTATTCCTCGTCCTGCTATGCCAGCCGATTATCGACGCATTTAACTTTTCGACCATGTTGAGCACGCAAGTGGAGCACGTGGCTCTGCAATCTGCGCTGTTGCTGCGGATGATCTATGCCATCGGCGCGTTGGTGCTGGTGCATAATCTCTACACCGTTTCGGCGCCAGAGGCGCGGTGGGGTATTAGCCTGCCGATGGCGGCATTGGCGGCGATGTGGACGTTTGATCTGAACCTTTATACCATTGGCTATCTAACCGATGAATTGCCGGTCGAGCTAATTTCAACGCGCGGCTTTGCAACCGCTTTGCTGGCGCCGGTCTTTGTTATGGCAACTAAGCGTAACAGTAGCTGGCGGCTCCGATTGTCGCGGTCAGTTGCGTTTCAGTCGGTGTCGTTATTGGCCATTGGTGCGTATTTGCTTGGCATGGTTTTGCTCGTCACCGCGA